>NZ_JBSFMS010000032.1:0-60100 GCF_053599675.1 Streptomyces sp. NPDC000880
GGGAGCGCGGCCATCGGGCCGATGTTGCCGAGGCCCAGTACGGCGGAGCCGTCGGTGACCACCGCAACGGAGTTGCGCTTGATGGTGAGGCGGCGGGCGTCCTCGGGGTTCTCGGCGATCGCCATGCAGACCCGCGCCACGCCCGGCGTGTAGATCATCGAGAGATCGTCACGGTTACGGATGGGGTGCTTGGACGCCATCTCGATCTTGCCGCCGAGGTGCATCAGGAACGTACGGTCGGAGACCTTGCCGAGGACGACGCCCTCGATCTTGCGCAGCTCCTCGACGATCTCGTCGGCGTGCGTGGTCGAGGTCGCCGCGATCGTGACGTCGATCCGCAGCTTCTCGTGGCCGGAAGCGGTCACGTCCAGGCCGATCACAGAACCGCCGGAGGACTCCACGGCCGTGGTCAGCTGGGAGACCGCGGTTCCGCTCGCGGGGACCTCCAGCCGGACCGTCATCGAGTACGAGACGCTGGGCGCCGTTGCCATGACCGGGTTCCTCTGCTTTCGCTAGCTTCATTGCCGTGCGGCCGCGGCTGGTGCCCGGCGACGCTTTCCGATGGTCGCACCTACCTGCGAGTAGCAGGTAATAGTGGTCGTTTTGTTTTCGGAAACTCTTTTCCACCATACGAGATGCGACCGTTCCGGTGGATGCCCCAATAGATACAGGTCCGGCGTCACCTCGCGGTGACGCGGACCTGTATCTCGTACGAATAGGTGGCACCGACCCGCCATGCTCGCCTCGCGGCAAGTGGTCGCTCGTAGCGACGAAGGTTGGGCCCGGGGGCTTGGATCGAGCCGGTGCCACAACAAGGCTAACACTGTGCTTTTCCCTGGGGCGCCCCCGGACCTCCAACCCCGGTAAGTGATTCCCACATCGGGGGTTGACTCTCCATCAGTCCCGCAGCAGGTCCGGCACACCGTTCGCGTCCGGCTCGTCCCGCCGGTCCGAGACCACCGTCAACTGCTGGGTCGCCCGGGTCAGCGCCACGTACAGCAGCCGCAGTCCGGCCGGGGACTCGTCCGCGATCTCCGCGGGCGAGACGACGACCGTCGCGTCGTACTCCAGGCCCTTCGCCTCGAGCGAGCCGAGCGCGACCACGCGTTCGCCGAGCCCGGCCAGCCAACGCGCCGCCTGCTCGCGCCGGTTCATCGCGACGACCACACCGACCGTGCCGTCGACCCGGTCCAGCAGGCGCTGCGCCTCGGCCCGTACTGTCTGGGCCAGATTCCCGTCCCGTACGACCGCGAAGCTCGGCTGCACGCCCGTGGAGCGGACCGCGGACGGGGACTCCATGCCGGGCATGGCGAGGGCCAGCACCTTGGCCGCGAGCTCGGCGATCTCAGCCGGGTTGCGGTAGTTGACGGTGAGCTGGAAGCGGCGGCGCGGGCGGGAGCCGAGCGCCTCGTCACGGGCCTCGGCCGCCTCGTCCGGGGACGACCAGGACGACTGTGCCGGGTCGCCGACGACCGTCCAGGTGGCGTGCCGGCCGCGGCGGCCGACCATCCGCCACTGCATGGGCGTCAGGTCCTGCGCCTCGTCGACGATGACATGCGCGTACTCGGTACGTTCCTGCGCCAGCCGCTCGGCCCGCTCGCGCTGGGTCTCCTCGCGTTGCGGCATCAGCTCCTCCAGACCGGTGAGCTGGTCCAGCGGATCGAGCTCGCGTCTGCGTCTGGGGCGGGCCGGGGTGCCGAGCAGCGTCTGCAGCTCGTCGAGGAGCGCCACGTCGTGTACGGACAGGGCTTCGCGGCGCAGGGAGCGGGCGAGGCGGCGCACCTCGCCCGGGTTGAGGATCCGGCGCCCCCAGCGGCCGAGCAGCCTCTCGTCGGCCATCGCGGTGAGCACCCGGCGCGGGGTGAGCTCGGGCCACCAGGCGTCCAGGAAGCCGATGAAGGCATCCTCGGTGGCCACGTCTTCGTCGAAGGAGGACCGCAGCTCGGCGGCGAGTTCCGGGTCGGTGTGACGTGTCGCGGCGCCCGACTTCGCGTACAGGGCGTCGAGCAGCAGCCTGCGGGCGCGCGGGCGCAGCAGGTTGACCGGGGCGGTGCCGCCCAGCACGGCCAGGCGGATGCGCTGGAGCTCGTCGGCCTCCAGCTCGACGCGGCGCCCGAAGGCGACGACGCGCAGCCGGTCCGGGCTGCCCCCAAGCTCCAGCACGCCCCGCGCTGCCTTGCGGAGCACCTTCAGCATCCGCGAGGAGCCCTTGACGCGGGCCACCGCAGGTTCGTCGTACGCCGTGGCCTCCACGCCGTCAACCAGATGGCCGACCGCGCGGATCGCGACCTGCCCCTCCTCGCCCAGCGAGGGCAGCACGCCCTCGGTGTACGCGACGAGCAGCGGGGTCGGCGAGACGATCAGGATGCCGCCCGCATACCGGCGGCGGTCCTGGTAGAGCAGATACGCCGCCCGGTGCAGGGCCACCGCGGTCTTGCCGGTGCCGGGCCCGCCCTCCACATAGGTGACGGACGCGGCGGGGGCCCGGATCACCAGGTCCTGCTCCGCCTGGATGGAGGCGACGATGTCCCGCATGGTGTGGCTGCGGGCCTGTCCGAGAGCCGCCATCAGCGCGCCGTCCCCGATGACCGGGAGCTTCGCCCCGTCCAGCGTGGCGGTCAGCTCCGGGCGCATCAGGTCGTCCTCGACGCCGAGGACCTTGCGGCCCTTGGAGCGGATGACCCGGCGGCGTACCACCCGGCCCGGATCGACCGGGGTCGAGCGGTAGAAGGGCGCGGCGGCCGGGGCGCGCCAGTCGATGACGAGCGGCGCGTAGTCGGAGTCGAGGACTCCGATACGGCCGATGTGCAGGGTCTCCCCGATATCGGCCGTGTTGTCCGCCCGTACGGCGTCGTCCGCGGGCTCGACCGAGGTGTACGCGCCGTCCGGGCCCTTCTTGCCGTCCTTGCCGTGCAGCAGGTCGATCCGCCCGAACAGGAAGTCCTCGAACTCGTTGTTCAGCCGGTTGAGGTGCACGCCCGCCCGGAAGACCTGGGCGTCCCGCTCGGCGAGCGCGCCCGGCGTGCCGACCTGCCCGCGTTTGGCGGCATCGTGCATGAGGAACTCCGCCTCGTGGATCTTCTCCTCGAGGCGGCGGTACACCTGATTCAGGTGTTCCTGCTCGATACCGATCTCGCGGTCTCGTACGGAATCGACACCGGGATCAGCGGTTTCGACAGCGGCATCCTGCGCGGCCACCGAGGCCCCCTTCTGACGTGCACTGGGCAGCCGTCAACCGTACGCGAAGGGGGCGAATCTGTCAGGCTCCGACCTCCACCAGTCGCTTGCCCTCGAAGGTGCGGACCTCGAAGTGGTCGATGTCGTTCCGGTCCATCGCCGCTCCACCGTGGACGTAGAGCGGGTTCCTGGCCATCTTGTTGGGGCTGTCCGCGATGCCGTAACCCCATTTCGGGACGGCCCAGGAGGTCACGACCTCTTCCTCGCCGGTCTTGGAGACGGCGATCAGATTGCACTTGAGCGGGCCCTTGACGTTCTTCAGTTCGAGAACGGTGTGGGTGCCCCAGCCCTTCTCCTCCATGCCGACGGTCGCGCTGACCTTGGTGGTCGCGTCCGTGGCCTGCACCTTCTCGGGCATGTGGTTGAAGAAGGCGTCCTCGGCGGGACTGGTGGGGTGCGGATCGGTGAGCGCCTGGCTGCTGCCGGGGTCGTCCGCCGTGACCACGACCGCGACGGCGGGACCGCCGATGATCAGGGCCGCGGCGGCCGCGATCAGATACATGCCGCGCCGGCGCTTGGCCGCTCGCTTGACGGCGACCTCGTCGAGCAGTCCGCCGAGCAGCTGCGGGCTGGGCGCGGTGGGCACCACGGGGACCGGCCGGGGCGGCGGGAAGTCGGGCGCGAAGCGCATGCCGGGAAGGTTCAGCACATTCGGCTGCTGCACCGGCGCCGGGGCCTCCGCCAGCATGGCCAGCATCGGCTCCATCCCGGAGAACTCCTCGAGGTGGGCGGCGCACATGTCGCAGCCCGCCAGGTGCGCCTCGAAGGCGGAGGCGTCTCGTTCGTCCAGAATGCCGAGCACATACGCGCCGACGGCATCGTGTACGGATTCCTGCTCATGCATGGTCATGCCGTGACCCCCCTCTCCTCCAGAGCGAGCTTCATGGAACGGAGTGCGTAGAACACCCGGGACCGCACCGTCCCACTGGGTATGCCGAGCGTCTCGGCCGCCTCATTGACCGTACGCCCCTTGAAATACGTCTCGACAAGCACTTCCCGGTGGGCGGGCGTCAAGTCATCGAGCGCATCTGAGAGCGTCATCAGCCACAACGCCTTGTCGATCTCGTCCTCCGCGGGCATGACCTCCAGCGGCGACGGGTCGACCTCCTGCGGCCGGGCCTGCCGGCTGCGGTGACCGTCGATGACGATGCGGCGTGCAACCGTCACCAGCCAGGGTCGGACAGAGCCGGTGGCCCGGTTGAGCTGACCGGCGTTCTTCCAGGCACGGATGAGCGTCTCCTGCACCACGTCCTCGGCTCGCTGGCGGTCGCCGGCGACGAGGCGGAGTACATAAGCGAGCAAAGGTCCCGCATGTTCGCGATACAGCGCGCGCATGAGTTCCTCGTCAGGTACTGAGGAGTCGTTGCGTGGCTTCTCGCTGCGATGGCGGGCCCTTTGCGGACGGTCATCGGCCACGGCGGCATCCTTGCGCACCTGAACCTCCCGGTCGAGACCCTGACTTCGGCTGTTTCTCCCCCATCACTACGGGGGCCGCAGACGCATCACTCAAAGTCCCGCCGAAACGTTTCAAGATCTTTCACCGCGGGCCCCGGACCGGTCTCAGGCCCTCGCCACGGCGGCCCTGCGCCGGTGTCTGGCGACCCGCACGCGGTTCCCGCACACCTCGCTGGAGCACCAGCGCCGCCGCCGTCCGCGGGAGGTGTCCAGGTAGACGCGGCGGCAGTTGTCGCCTTCGCACTGCCGCAGCCTCGCCCTGGCCGGCGGGTCGGTCAGCAGCTCCACGGCGTCGCGGGCGACGGCGGCGAGCAGCGCCCCGCACTCGGGCGCGTCGCTCAGTGCCCGTACGAGCGAGCCCTGCGCGTCGCGTACTGCGCGAATGCCCGGCGGCGCTCCCGCCGCGAGGGCGTTGACCCGCTCCAGCGCGGACTCGGCAGACCGGCCTTCGAGCTGAGCCCGCACCAACTGACCCACGCAGTCGCGCAGTTCGACGAAGCGCCCCACCCACTGGCCCTCGACGGCCGCGAGCCCGGTGCCCGCGGGCACCAGACCGGCGCCGACCAGCCACCGGCCGAGCTGCCCGGGCCCGTCCAGCGGCTCACGCCCGCCGGTGGCCGCCTCCGCGGTCGCCACCAGGTCGAGGCAGATCCGCCCGGAGTCGAACCTCCAGTCGTACGCGGCCGCACCCGTCGCGGATGCTGCCATGCGCATGTCACCCCCTCGGGTCACTTCCGGGTCTCCCCACCAGAGTGCCCGTCCGGGCGTGCGGCCGGAACCCCTCATCGTGCACCGTCCGGCCGCAACTCGCGCCATCCAGTCAGGGAGTCGGCGGGTCGTCGTGCGGGAGGCGGTGAGCGTACCGCTCAACAACGAGCCGGCGGCGGGAATCCGGCGCAACCGTTCTCGTATGTCGCCACACGTCCGCGTCCTTGTCCACGTCCGCGTACTTGTCGTCACACGTCCGCGTACTTGTCGTCACACGTCCGCGTACTTGGTGTCGGCGGCCGGGTCCAGCGCCAGCCGGTAGCCCCGCTTGACGACTGTCTGGATCAGCTTGGGCGCGCCGAGTGCCGTGCGCAGCCGGGCCATCGCCGTCTCGACGGCGTGCTCGTCGCGGCCCGCGCCCGGCAGCGTCCGCAGCAGGTCGGAGCGGGAGACGACCCAGCCGGGGCGCCGGGACAGCGCGCGCAGCAGGGCCATTCCGGCGGGCGGCACGTTCCGCAGATCGTCGTCGACCAGGACCGCGTGCCCACGGATCTCGACGCGGTGGCCCGCGACCGGGAGCGTACGGGCCCGGGACGGCAGCTCAAGGCCGACCAGCTGCACCAGCGGGCCGAGCCGGAAGCGCTCCGGCTGCACCGTGGAGACGCCGCGGGCCTGCAGCGGCAGCGCGGTGACCGGCCCCACGCAGGCGGCCATCACATCGTGGTCGAGGGCATGCAGCAGCTCCGGGAGGAGTCCGCGGGTCTCGGCGCGGGAGAGCAGCGAGGCGGCGGCCGGGGCGCTGGTGAAGGTGAGGGCGTCCAGGGCGCGCGCGACAGTCGCGTCAAGCATGCGGTCGAGGGGTGCGAGGTCCTGCGGCGGCATCCACCGGTAGACGGGTACGACGACGACATCGGCGCCCCCGGCCCGTAGCGACTCGACGAAACCGGGCAGCGGCTCGCCGTGCAGCTGGAGCGCGATCCGGCGGCCCGCGACGCCCTGGGTGAGCAGCCGGTCGAGCACCTCGGCCATGGATTCGGACGCCGGGGACCACTCCTCGGTCAGCCCGGCGGCGCGGATCGCGCCCTTCACCTTCGGCCCGCGGGCCAGCACTTCCACACCGCGCAGCCGGGCCAGCAGCTCCTCGCCGTACCCCCAGCCGTCCGCGGCCTCCACCCAGCCGCGGAAGCCGATCGCGGTGGTGGCGACCACCACATCGGGCACGTGGTCGATCAACTCCTTGGTGGCGGCCAGGAGTTCGGCGTCGTCTGCGAGCGGAACGATACGCAGGGCGGGGGCATGGACGACGGCGGCGCCGCGTCGGCAGAGGAGCGCGCCGAGCTCGTCGGCGCGCCGTGCCGCGGTGACGCCAACGGTGAATCCGGAGAGCGGTCCGGGCAGCTGTTTGTCCTGCATGGCTGTCGTCCCCACGTGTGCGGATGGGTCGACCGAGCTTGCCAATGGGGCGTGACAGGCTCGGTTCGCCTGGATTTCCCCCGTGTTACACCTTTGCGTAGCTGAGCTGTGGCTTCGCCTCCGCCACCGGTGCCGCCGCGGTGGCGGGCCGGCGAAGGTATACCGCCCAGGTGACGGTGAAGCAGGCCGCGTAGAAGGCGAGGAAGGCGACGAACGCCGAGGTGCCGGTGCCCGCGGTCAGGAAGGACTGGCGGAAGGCGAGGTTGATGCCGAGCCCGCCGAGCGCGCCCACCGCGCCGATCAGCCCCATGGACGCGCCGGACAGCCGCCGCCCGTACGCGGCCGCCGCCTCGCCGGTCATGCCCTTCGCGACCGCCTTCGCCTGGAAGATGGCCGGGATCATCTTGTACGTGGAGCCGTTGCCGACCCCGGTCAGCACGAAGAGCGCGATGAACGCGGTGGTGAAGAGCGCCAACGACTCCTGGACCGAGGCGAGTACGACGACCCCGGTGGCCGCCCCCATCCCGAGGAAGTTCCACAGGGTGATGCGAGCGCCGCCGTAGCGGTCGGCGAGCCGTCCGCCGAGCGGCCGGATCAGCGAGCCGAGCAGCGGCCCGATGAAGGTGATGGACGCGGCCTGCAGCGGCGTACGCCCGAACTGTGTCTGGAGGACCAGACCGAAGGCGAAGCTGTAGCCGATGAACGACCCGAAGGTGCCGATGTAGAGGAAGGACATGATCCAGGTGTGCGGATCGCGCACGGCGTCCTTCGACGCCCCGGTGTCGTTCTTGACCGGGGCGAGGTTGTCCATGAAGAGCGCGGCGCAGATCGCGGAGACGGCGATGAAGGGAAGGTAGATCCCGAGCAGCACCCGCGGTCCGCCGGCCGCGCCGATGACCGCGAGCCCGGCCAGCTGCACGACGGGCACCCCGATGTTGCCACCGCCCGCGTTCAGCCCGAGCGCCCAGCCCTTCTTCCGCAGCGGGAAGAAGGAGTTGATGTTGGTCATCGACGAGGCGAAGTTCCCGCCGCCGACGCCGGTGAGCATCGCGACCAGCATGAAGGTGGTGTACGAGGTCCCGGGCTCCATCACCAAGAAGGCGGCGGCCGTCGGCAGGAGCAGCATCGACGCCGCGACGATCGTCCAGTTGCGGCCGCCGAAGCGGGCGACGGCGAAGGTGTACGGGACCCGGATGAAGGCGCCGACCAGTGTCGCCATGGCCACCAGGAAGAACTTCCCGGCCGGGTCGATCCCGTACTCCGGTCCCATGAACAGGACCAGGACGGACCACAAGGTCCAGATCGAGAACCCGATGTGCTCGGAGAGGATGGAGAAGACCAGATTGCGCCGGGCAATCCGCTCCCCCCGCGCCTCCCAGAACGTCTCGTCCTCGGGGTCCCACTGTTCGATCCACCGGCCAGCCATCACAAGCCTCCACGGGTGTCGGGTCGTGAGAGGGACGCTAGGAGCGGCGCGTTTCGGCGCCGGTGGCACGAGGTGACCGGGGCGAAACCTTGCTCTCACCCGGCGGCCGGCGCGTCTGTGAGCCGCTGGGAGTCACTCATCAGCGATATGTCGTCTTCAGGCAGCCAGTGGGCGGGATCACGGTCCAGCCAGCCCTCCTGGGCAGCCAGTCGCGCGGCGGCCGCCCGCAGCGCCTCGACGCCCGGGTGACGGAGCCCCTTGCGCCAGACCAGCGAGAGAGGCGAAAGCGGTACGGGATCGACGACCGGGCGCAGCACGCTGTCCGGCATGGCCGGAAAATCGACGACCGCCAGGACCGGGTTGCGGGTCTTGGCCATCACCCGCCGGAAATCCTCGGCACCGATGGCCACGGGCGCGGGCGGCGCGATGTGAATTCCCCGCCCGGCGAAGAGCCGGCGCGCCAGATCCGTCCACTCCAGGGTCCGCGGATTGCCCGCCCCCGCGTACACGCTCTCGCCCGCGAGCGCGTCCAGCGGGATGCGCTCCCGCCCGGCGAGCGGGTGGTCGTGCGGCAGCAGGACGGCCATCGGCTCGTACCGTACGGGCTGATGGGACAGGAGCGCCCGTACGGCCGGTTCGAGCCCGGCAAAGCGCCCGAAGGAGACATCGAGCCGCCCGGCGACGATCTCGGCGGCGGCGCCGGTCAGCCCGCTCTCGAAGCGGGCCATCAGCTCGCACGCGGGGGCGATCTCCCGAGCCCGCGCCAGCACTCGGCCGGATGCCATGCCCTCGCTGTTGAGATCAACGAGCAGCGGCCGCGAGGCCCCCGCGGCGGCGGCCAGCAGATCGTCCTGGGCCGCCAGCACCCGCCGGGCGTACGGCAGCAGCCGCTCGCCGTCTGCCGTGAGGGTCACCTGCCGGGTGGTCCGTACGAACAACTCGGCGCCCAACTCGCGCTCCAGCCGGCGGATACCGCGGCTGAGAGCCTGCTGCGCGACATACAGGCGGGCGGCGGCACGGGTGAAGTGCAGCTCGCCGGCGACGGCGACGAAGGCGCGGAGCAGCCGGGGGTCCATGTCTCGGGGCACGCCGTTGAATTTACAACGCGAGTGCGTCAATGGCGTACGAGCAGGTGTTGGACCGTGGGCGGCCCGCGCCGCGAGGGTGGCGGGATGCCGCAATCACCCGACTCCCCGCAGCCGACTCCCGCCGAGGCGTGCGGCGGGCGTGTTCCCGGTAACTGGGGCTCCGCCCCAGACCCCGCGCCTCAAACGCCGGCGAGGCTTGAATTTCCCGCCGGCCGGCGATTGAGGACAACGCCCGAAGGGCGTACCGGCGTCCGGGGGCTTGCCCCCAGTTCCGGGAAGGGGCGGGGAGGGGAACAGCCCCGCAAGCCCGGGCCCCTCGCCCCCTACCGGCAACTCTTCGCGCCACCCGGCGCCCGCGCCTTCACCGCGGGCAATCTCCTCGCCCGCCTCCCCATGGGGATGTTCAGCGTCAGCGCCGTCATCATGATCGCCGGATCGCGCGGCTCGTACACCCTCGCCGGGGCCGTCACCGCGACCGGGCTCGCCGTCACCGCGCTGGTCGCGCCGTGGACCGCGCGGCTCGTGGACCGGTACGGGCAGGCCCGTATCGCCGTGCCCGCCACCGCCCTCGCCGCGCTCGGCTCACTGGCCCTCCTGCTCTGCGTGCACTACGACGCGCCCGACTGGACGCTCTTCGCCGCGTACGCCGCGACCGCCACCACCCCCAACACCGGCGGCATGTCCCGCGCCCGCTGGGCCCACATCCACCGCGGGGACCCGGCCACGCTGCACACCGCGAACTCCTTCGAGCAGGCCGCCGACGAGCTGTGCTTCATGCTCGGACCGGTGCTCGCGGCGTTCCTGTGCGCCGCGCTCTTCCCGGAGGCGGGCACGCTCACGGGCGCTGTCCTGATGCTCACCGGCGTACTGGTCTTCGCGGCCCAGCGCTCCACCGAGCCGCCCCTCACGCCCCGCCCGGCCGGGACGCGCTCCCCGCTGCGTACGGCCGGGATGGCGCCACTGCTCGCCGTCTTCCTCGCCACCGGCGCGGTCTTCGGCGCGCTGGAGGTCACCACGCTCGCGTATCTGGACAGCCCGGGGGCGGGCCTGCTGCTCGCGCTGCAGGCCGCCGGGTCCTGCACAGCGGGCCTGCTGTACGGGGCGATGCGCCCCGCCCGCAGCCTGCCCGGCCGGCTGGCCGGCACTCTCGCCGCCATGACGGCCCTGATGACCCTGCCGCTGCTCGCCGCCCGCACGGGCTCGGCGGCCGTCCTCGCCGTCTCCCTGCTGCTGGCGGGCGCGGCGACCGCACCGACGATGGTGACCGGAATGACCCTGGTCCAGCGGCTGACCCCGCGGAACAGCCTGAACGAGGGCATGACGCTCGCCGTCACCGCGATCCTCGGCGGCATCGCGGCCGGCTCGGCGACCGCCGGCTGGACGGTGGAGCACCTGGGCGCGGCGCACGGCTACGCCGTCCCGGCATCGGCGGCGGCGCTGGCCCTGGTCGTGGCCCTCGCGGTGGCAGGCACGACGAAGGCCCGGCTGTCGTGACAGCCGGGCCTTCGCCTCACATGGGATGAGTGGAGATGGCGGGAATCGAACCCGCGTCCAACGGTGCGGAATCAGGGCTTCTCCGAGCGCAGTTCGCTGCGATTTTCTCAGCCCCGGAGATCACGCGAACAAGTCTCCGACGGGCTCAGTCACTGTTTGATTTCCCTCTACGCCCCGTGACCGGGCTTAGAGGTTTAGTTCCCTAGCTGATGCCAGGATCCGGGTCGGGAACAGCCCCGGGCTGACACCCGAAGGCCTTCGCTAGCTGCTAATTAGGCAGCGAGCGCGAAGGCGCGGGAATCGCTCTTGGAAGTGGCGATTATTGGTTGCGACATATGGTTAACGAGATCATTGCCGCTTCCTCGGCTCGCTTCCCCTGCTTCGACATCCGCTGTCGAAACCGATCATCCCCATGTTGAGTTTTCAATGCATGCACCCGCTGTGAGGTGCAGGTGCCATCGTACGTGACCAACGCACGACCGTGCCAGCCTATTCCCGCGCGGTCGGCGCTCAGGCCCGCTGCCGCCGCTTCGCCGCCGAGATCGCGCGGTCCGTCTCCCGCTGGTCCTGCTTCTCCCGCAGCGTCTGACGCTTGTCGTACTCCTTCTTACCCTTCGCCAGCGCGATCTCGACCTTCGCCCGGCCATCCTTGAAGTACAGCACCAGCGGCACGATCGTGTGCCCCGTCTCCTGCGACTTCGACTCGAGCTTGTCGATCTCCGCGCGGTGCATCAGCAGCTTCCGCTTGCGCCGCGCGCTGTGGTTGGTCCACGTCCCCTGGGTGTACTCCGGCACGTGCACGTTGTGCAGCCACGCTTCGTGGCCGTCGATCTGGACGAAGCCGTCCACCAACGAGGCCCGCCCCTGGCGCAGCGACTTCACCTCGGTGCCCGTCAGCACGAGACCGCACTCGTAGGTGTCGAGGATCTGGTAGTCGTGCCGCGCCTTCTTGTTCTGCGCGATCAGCTTGCGCCCTTGTTCCTTAGCCATAGTGCCGTCATTTTCGCACTAAGACCCGCCCCCGAGGCCACTCAATACCGTCTGGGCCCGTTCCTCGGCCCCCTCGCTCGCCGCGAGGTCCGGGGTGATGCCCCGGCCGTCGACGCTGTGCCCGGCCGGGGTGCGGTAGTGGCCGACGGTCAGCTCGGCGACCGAGCCGTCGGGCAGCCTGCTGGGCATCTGGACCGAGCCCTTGCCGAAGGTGCGCGAACCCACGGTGATCGCCCGGCCACGGTCCTGCAGCGCCCCGGTGACCAGCTCGGCGGCGCTCATCGTGCCGCCGTCGACGAGGGCGACCACGGGTCTGGCGGTGTCCCCGCCGGGCGTCGCGTACAGCGCGCGCTGCTCGCCCCGTACGTCGTACGTGGCGACCAGACCGCCGTCCAGGAAGGCGGAGGCGGCGGTGACGGCCTCGGCGACCAGGCCGCCCGCATTGCCGCGCAGATCGAGCAGGACGCCGGTGCCCGCGGGGGTGCCCCGGACCGCGTCCCGCACCTGCGCGCCCGAGCCCTTGGTGAAGGAGGCGACCTTGATCATGACGGCGCCGCCCGCCAGCTGCCGGACGGTGACCGCCTCGGTCTTCAGCGTGGTGCGCAGCAGCTTCTCGGTCCAGGCCCGGCCGTCGCGCTCCAGCCCCAGCGTGACTCTCGTACCGTCGCCGCCGCGCAGCAGCGCCACGACCTCGGTGACGGGACGCTGGTCGACCGTGCGGCCGTCGATCGTACGGAGCTGGTCGCCGGCCTTGATGCCCGCCTTGGCGGCGGGGCCGCCTGGCTGGACCCTGGCGACCTGCACCCGCCCGGCGCCGGTCCGGCGCGCCCACAGGCCCACACCGGTGTACTCACCGTCGAGGTCCTGCTCGAACTCTTCGTACTCGCTCTTGTCGTACACCGCACCCCAGCGGTCCCCGCTGCGGCTGACGATGTCCTCGGCCGCTTCGGCACCGGACTTGCCGTCGGCCATCGCCTCGGCAGCGGCGCGGGCGACGTCGTCACGGTCGACGGTCGCGGCGGCGGAGCGGGCGGAGAGGTGCGGAACGTATCTGTCGCGCGGCAGCGCGTTGGTGGCGGCCGCGGTGGCGAGGACGCTCGCGAAGACGAATGTCAGGGCCGCCCCGCGGCAGATGCGGCGGGGCCGACGGCTGAACTCCGGGCCCGGCATGGCGAACACTCTAGGACAAGCGAAGGGCGCCGTACGGCCGTTGGCCGCACGGCGCCAGGGGTGCTTGTCACACCTTGAGGTACTTGCGCAATGCGACGAAAGCCGCCATGGCAGGCATCAGCAGCCCGATCGCGATCACCAGCGGGAGCTTGGTGACCACCGCGTCCCAGCCGATGAAGTTGACCAGTTGCATCTTCTGGGACAGCGCCAGACCGTGGTCGATCAGGAAGTACCGGCCAACGAGCAGCATGGCGGAGGCGACCAGACCGCCGAGCAGACCGGCGAAGGCGGCCTCCATGATGAACGGCATCTGGATGTAGAAGCTGGATGCTCCCACCAGCCGCATGATGCCGGTCTCACGCCTGCGGCTGAACGCCGAAACGCGCACGGTGTTGACGATCAGCATCAGCGCAATCACGAGCATCAGCGCCATCACGAAGAGCGCGGCGACATTCATGCCGTTCATCAGGGAGAAGAGGTTCTCCAGGATGTTGCGCTGGTCCTGGACGGACTGCACACCGTCCCGGCCCGCGAAGGCGGTCGCGACGACCTGGTACTTCTCCGGGTTCTTCAGTTTGACCCGGAACGACTCCTGCATCTGGTCCGGCGTGATGGTGGACGCGATCGGAGTGTCGCCGTACTGCTCCCGGTAGTGCTTGTACGCCTCTTCGGCCGTCTCCTTCTGGACGGTGGCAACCACGTCCATCTTGTTGAGATCGGCTTCGATCTGCTGCTTCTGCTGGGCGGTGACGGCGCCCTTGGCGCACTTGGGAGACGTCGCCGCGTCGTTCTTGTTGCAGAGGAAGATCGAGACGTTGACCTTGTCGTACCAGAAGTCCTTCATCGTGCTGACCTGCTCACGCATGAGCAGCGCACCGCCGAAGAGGGCGAGCGAAAGGGCTACGGAGACAATGACGGCGAAGGTCATCGTGAGATTGCGGCGGAGACCGACGCCGATCTCCGACAGTACGAACTGGGCGCGCATGGCGAGTCTTTCAGCCTTTCAGTCGTGTCGCTCTACGGGCTCAGTGCTGGTAGCCGTAGACGCCGCGCGCCTGGTCACGCACGAGACGGCCCTTCTCGAGCTCGATGACGCGCTTGCGCATCTGGTCGACGATGTTCTGGTCGTGAGTCGCCATGATCACCGTGGTACCGGTCCTGTTGATCCGGTCCAGCAGCTTCATGATGCCCACGGAGGTCTGCGGGTCGAGGTTGCCGGTCGGCTCGTCCGCGATCAGCAGCATGGGGCGGTTGACGAAGGCCCGCGCGATCGCCACGCGCTGCTGCTCACCGCCGGAGAGCTCACCGGGCATCCGGTCCTCCTTGCCGCCGAGGCCGACGAGGTCGAGGACCTGCGGCACGGCCTTGCGGATCTCACCGCGCGGCTTGCCGATGACCTCCTGCGCGAACGCCACGTTCTCCGCGACGGTCTTGTTGGGCAGCAGCCGGAAGTCCTGGAAGACCGTGCCCAGCTGGCGGCGCATCTGCGGCACCTTCCAGTTGGACAGCCGGGCCAGGTCCTTGCCGAGGACGTGCACGAGGCCCTGGCTGGCGCGCTCCTCGCGCAGGACCAGCCGCAGGAAGGTCGACTTTCCGGAACCGGACGAGCCGACGAGGAAGACGAACTCTCCCTTGGCGATGTCGAGTGAGACGTCGCGCAGGGCGGGGCGGCTCTGCTTGGGGTAGGTCTTGGAGACGTTGTCGAATCGGATCACGGGTGCACCACGGTCGGCCGGGAGTAGGTGTGCGTGACCTTACGCGAAGCGGACTGGCGTGCGCAGTCGACGTCCCATGTTGCGCATTTTGTCCCGTCGTGGAACGGGTGTAATCCGGCGGGGCGCGCCGAAACACGCGCGAGCTGGCACAGTGGTAGGGGAACAGTGGCGTATCCCTGAGCGTTGTCGGAGAGAACTGTGCTTACGGTCCGCGCCTGCGGCTCGGGCGTGCGGGAGGAGGAGAGCGCATGACCTACGACCGATTGGTGTGCGCCAACTGCGCGGCCCCGGTCACAGAGGGTCGCTGCCCGGTCTGCCGGGCGAACCGCGAGCGACTGCAGCAGCAGGGCCCCTTCGGCGGCCTGAGCCCGGTGGCGCTGCTGACCTTGCTGGTGGTGTTGATCGCGGCCGTGGCGCTGCTGGCCGCGCACCAGACCGCGTAGGACAGCTATACGCATACGGAAGGGCCCGGGGTGCTGTAGCGCACCCCGGGCCCCTTCCGCGTACTGCTACGCGCTGTGTCGCTCGTGGCTTGTCGCTCAGGCGACGGTGCGACCGCCACCGACGAGACGCGGCAGCATACGGAAGCCGATGCCACCGGCGATCATCGTCGCGGCACCGATGAGCAGGAAGGTGGTCTCGGCGGCGCCGGTCTGCGCCAGCTCCTCCTTGGCCGCACCCTGCTCGACCGGCTGGGAGCCGGCGCTGTCGGTGTCGGTGTTGTCGGCGCACTGGGCACCGTTGAGGTCGACGGTGCAGGTGCCGGCGTCGTTGCCGTTACCTGGGGTCGTCGGGCTCGTCGGGTTCTCGGACGGGTCGCCGGTCGGCTGGTCGGTGGGCGTGCCCGTCGGCGGCTCCGGCGTGGTCGGCGGCGTCGTCGGCGGCTCCGGGGTGGTCGGCGGCGTCGTCGGCGGCTCCGGGGTGGTCGGCGGCGTCGTCGGCGGGTCCGGCGTCACCGGCGGGGTCGTCGGCGGCGTCACCGTCGGGTCCGGGATCACGGTGGGATCGCCGTCGATACCGAGACCGGCCTCGACGCCACTCTGGTCGACATTGGCCTTCACCGTGAGGGGACCCAGGTTGAGATCGCCCCCGACGGCCGAGGCTGCGCCGGCGGCGGTCAGCGACGCACCGGCAGCGATCACCGCGCCGGCCGCTATTCGCGCCACACGGATCCGCGTCTTCTTGGTCATCTGGTTGCTACCCCCAGTAGCTAATCGTCAATGGAGCAGCGCCCGGGGCAACTGCCGTTGGGGGGGGCATTACTCTTCCCCCGTTCACACGCGCCCCAGAGATACGCATGCCGCGCGTCAGCTTTCCCAGTTTTCGCAACTGCGTCAAGGTCGTTGCGCGTGCGATGTCCGGTATGCGGGAGCTTGCCTGACCTGCGCGGATGCAACTGTGACATAAAAAGGGAACTGCCGCCCCGAGGGCGGCAGTTCCCTTGTCGACAAAGCGAGCTGTTACTTCTCCTGTTGCTTGCGCCAGCGAATTCCGGCCTCCAGGAAACCGTCGATCTCGCCGTCAAGTACCGCCTGCGGGTTGCCCACTTCGAACTCCGTACGCAGGTCCTTGACCATTTGGTACGGGTGCAGGACGTACGAACGCATCTGGTTTCCCCAGGAGTTGCCGCCGTCACCCTTGAGGGCGTCCATCTTGGCCTGCTCCTCCTGACGGCGGCGCTCAAGCAGCTTCGCCTGCAGGACGTTCATCGCGCTCGCCTTGTTCTGGATCTGGGAGCGCTCGTTCTGACAGGAGACGACGATGCCGGTCGGGATGTGCGTCAGACGCACTGCCGAGTCGGTGGTGTTGACGCCCTGACCGCCAGGTCCTGACGCGCGGTAGACATCGACGCGCAGCTCGGTCTCGTCGATCTCGATGTGGTCCGTCTTCTCGACGACGGGAAGCACCTCGACACCGGCGAAGGACGTCTGGCGGCGGCCCTGGTTGTCGAACGGCGAGATACGCACCAGGCGGTGCGTGCCCTGCTCGACGGAGAGCGTGCCGTAGGCGTACGGCGCCTTCACCACGAAGGTGGTCGACTTGATGCCGGCCTCTTCGGCGTACGACGTCTCGTAGACCTCGGTGGAGTGGCCGTGGCGCTCGGCCCAGCGCAGATACATACGCTGCAGGCGCTCGGCGAAGTCGGAGGCGTCGACGCCGCCGGCCTCGGCGCGGATGTTGACCAGCGCTTCGCGCTCGTCGTACTCGCCGGACAGCAGCGTGCGTACTTCCATCTCGTCCAGCGCCTTGCGGACGTCGGCGAGCTCGGACTCGGCCTCGGCGAGGGTGTCCGCGTCGTCCTCGGCCTCGGCGAGCTCGAAGAGCACGCTCAGGTCGTCGATCCGGTTACGGAGCGCCTCGGTCTTGCGGAGCTCGGCCTGGAGGTGCGAAAGCTTGCTGGTGATCTTCTGCGCCGCCTCCGGGTCGTCCCAGAGGGACGGGGCCGCGGCCTGCTCCTCGAGCACGGCAATATCTGCCCTCATCTTCTCGAGGTCCAGGACGGCCTCGATCGACCCCATGGTCGAGGAGAGGGACTTCAGCTCTTCGGATACATCGACGACTGCCACGCGTCCAGCGTAACGGCTGGGCGCGACACCCCGACCCCCTAGGGTTCCGCGGGCGCCGACTGCTTCGAGTCCTGCGGGGGCGCGTCCGTGCCGTCGTCGCTCGTGGCCAGCCAGCCGCCCACGCCCACCGCCACGGCCGCCGCGAGCGCCGCGACCCCCAGGGTGATGCGGCGCTTGCGGACCGTGTCGGACTTGTGGCGGGCCGATCCCGGGCGGCGCTGGCCGGGCGTGCGAGGGGCGCGGGCCGTGCCGCGGGCGCCGCCCGCGAGCTCGTCCGGGGCCGGGACGCGCATCGAGGTGTGGGTGTCGCGGTTGGAGTCCGCGGGGGCTGCGCCGGGGACGAGGGGGACGGCGCCGCGGCGACGGGGTTCGCCGGAGGTGGCCTGCACCACGTCCTCGTACGGCTCCGAGGGCGGCTCGGCGTCCGGCTCGTCGACGTCGAGCGGCGGAATGCCGGCGAGGAGCGGGAGCAGGTCGTGCAGGCGGGTGGCCAGCTCGGAGGCGCGCAGGCGGGAGGCGGGGGCCTTCGCCAGACACTGGACGAGGAGCTGCCACAGCTCGTCGGGGATGCCCGGGAGGGGGACCACGCTCTCGGTGACATGGCGGCGCAGGACCGCGCCGGGGTGCCCGCCGCCGAAGGGGGTGAAGCCGGCGAGGAGCTCGTACAGGACGGTGGCGAGGGCGTAGATGTCGACCGCGGCCCGGGGCGGCAGGCCCTCGACGATCTCCGGGGCGATGTAGTCGGGGGTGCCGATGATGCCCGACGGGTTCGGCGCGTTCGCGCCGGTGGGACGCAGCGCCTTGGTGCGGCGCGGGGTGTCGATCAGCTTGGCAACGCCGAAGTCGGTGAGCAGCGCCGGGTGGGATCCTGCGGGGCCGAGCGGGCCCTCCATGTCGAGGAGGATGTTCTCGGGCTTGACGTCACGGTGGACGACCCCGGCGGAGTGGGCGGCGGCGAGGCCGTCGGCGACGTCCGCGATGATCGCGACCGCCGCCTCGGGGGCGAGGCGGCGCTCCCGGTCGAGACGGGTGCGCAGATCGGTGCCGCGGACGAGATCCATGACGAGCGCCAGGTCGTTGCCGTCGACGACGAGGTCGCGGACGCCGACGACACTCGGGTGCTCGAGTCCGAGCAGGGCCGTGCGCTCCTGTACGAAGCGTCCGACCAGCTCCTGGTCGGACGCCAGGTCCTCGCGCAACAGCTTGATGGCGACGGGGCCTTCGGGGCCCTCGCCGAGCCACACCGTGCCCGCGCTGCCCCGCCCCAGGATCTGGTGGGCCGTGTACCGGCTGCCGATATTCCGTGCCAAGACTGCTCCCTCAGCGGCTGGCGTTGCCCGCTGTGTCCACCCGGGGGACGACCCCCGGACCCCCGGCCCGACAAGCGGGCCAGGCACCGTGACCGACGGGGACACGCGAGGCGCACCTGAGTAAAGTACGCGGGCATCAGGGGGCTGTGTGCCCAGGATGGCGCCAACCTTCACTTCTGCGGGCGAATTAGGCCCGTAGAAGTCGACAAATCCACTCAGTGGCTACGGCCCGGTGCCGGAACTGGTGCCCGTGTTGCCGGAGCCCGGGTCGGAGGCGCCGAGGCTCGAGATCCAGCCCGTCACCTTCGAGATGCCGTTGCCGATCGCCTGCCAGTAGCTCGTGCCCTGCGCGACCCAGCCCTGGAGCGGGGTCAGCTCCCAGATCAGCCAGCCCGCGACGAAGAGCAGGACCACGCTGAACAGGCAGCCCTTGAGGCAGCCGAGGCCCGGGATCCGCATCGGGTTGGCGCTGCGCTGCCTCGGCCGGCGCGGGACGGGCTGCTGGGGCGGCGGCTGCGGAGGCGCGTACTGCTGTTGCTGCGGCGGTGGCGGGGCGTACCGCTGCGGCTGCGGGCGCTGAGGCTGGGCCTGCGGTGCGTACTGCTGCTGCGGGCGCTGCGGCGGCTGCTGTGGCCGCTGCTGCTGGCGCTGCGGGCGACGGCGCAGCGGGTCCTGGCTCGGGTCGAGGTACTGGACCTGCGTCTGCTCGTTGCGGTCGCGCGCCGCCTGGAGCTGGGACTGCCAGGGGTGCGGGTCCTCGGGACGCGGCGGGCCCGGAGGTACGGGGGGCATGGCCGCGGTCGGGTCGGCGCCGCTGGGCGGGGTGCCCGTCTGCTGCATGACGCTGGTCGCGCCATTGGGGTCGTACGCAGGGGGGTTGTACGCACCGGTGTTGCTCGGCAGCACCTGTGTCGGGTCGGCCGCGTCCGGGAGGCCGGGTACCGGGGCCGGCGAGGGGTCGGGCGCGAGCAGCGCGGCGACCCCGAGTGCGGCCTCGACCTGCGCGGAGGAGGAGTGCACGCCGATACCGGCCGCGACCGTGCGCAGCCCGCGGGCGAGGTTCTCGGCGCTGGGCCGCTCGGCGGGCTCCTTGCGCAGGCAGCGCTCTATGACCGTCCACAGCGGCTCGGGAACGGTGGTGGGGCGACGCGGCTCCTCGCTCAGGTGGCGGTGGAGCACTTCGAGCGCGGTGCCGCCCGCGAACGGGGGCCTGCCGGTGACGAGTTCGTACAGCAGGATGCCCGCGCCGTAGATGTCGACGGCGGAGGTCTGCGGGCGGCCCTCGGCGGACTCGGGCGCGACGTATGCGGGCGTGCCGACGAATTCGTGCGTACGGGTCAGGCCCGGGGAGTCCGCGAGGCGCGCGATGCCGAAATCGGTCAGCATCGGGTGCATCTGGCCGTCGGCGTCGTTCTTGAGCAGGACGTTCGCGGGCTTGAGGTCGCGGTGGACGACGCCGTCGGCGTGGCTGGCGGCGAGCGCGTCCGCGATCTGGGCGGTGAGGAGGGACGCGGCGACCGGCGTCAAGGGGCCGTTGTCGCGGAGATAACGGTGCAGGTCGGGGCCGTCGACCAGGTCCATGACGAGCGCGAGGAGATCGCCCTCGACGACGAGGTCTCGGGTGCGCACGATGTTCGGGTGGGTCAGGCGGAGCAGGACGGAGCGCTCGCGCAGGAAGCGCATCACCACGTCCGCGTCGTTCGCCAGCTCCTCCTTGAGGACCTTGATCGCAACGGTCTCGCCGGGCTGGCCCGCCACGGCCGCCTCGGCGCCCGCGGTCTCGCGCTGGCGCGCTCGCCAGACGGTACCCGTGGCGCCACGCCCGAGGGGCTCCTCGAGCAGGTACTTGCTGCCTACCGGCCGCACGTCATGTGCTCCCTGCTGATCGTGTCCTTGCGTGGTCCCGGGACACTGTGCCCTGCCCGGGTGTCCGACCCACTTTAGTGCCGCTGGACGGGAGACCGGCGGTCGTCCTCCAGTTGCCCGTCCGGTTGCCGTGCCCTCGCCTGCCCAGCGGTGTTCGAAATAAGACGCGGGCATCGTACGGATGGTTGCCGAACGGCCGTGCCGCGCACGTCACTGACCTTCCGGATCAGATCCCAACCAGGCATTTTTACGTCCAGAGCCGACCAATCAAGATCACTTACGGGTGGCCCCCGGGCGTGTTGTCAGTGGCAGGTGCGAGGATGCCCTCAGCACGGAGTCGTGAGGGAAGGAGCCTCGCGCCGCGTGCCGACCTGCCGGGTGGGGGCGATCACAGGGCGGCTCCTGCCGGGTACCCCGCGCAGAAGGGATTGCTGACGGCGATGCAGATCCGGCTGACCGTCCTCGCGCCGTGCAGCGGGCAGTCCGCGGCCGCGGGACACGCATATGCGGGACATGGCTCCCCGGGGCGCGCGTGCGACGTGCTGATCACCGCACCCGCTGGGACGGCGCTGGCCGCCGTGGCCTCCCGTCTGGCGGCGGCCGTCGCCGGCACGGACGTCTCGGGCTCGGTCGTGCTGTTCGCGGGCCAGGAGCGGCTCGACGCCCAGCGCCGCACCCTGGGTGAGCCGCCGCTGGTGGACGGCGCGGTGCTCTCCCTGCAGATCCCCCGCGATGACGAGTCGCCCATCGAGGACGCGTCCGCCCAGCTCCATGTGGTGGCGGGCCCGGACGCGGGCGGCGTCCATCTGCTGCACGGCGGCCGGATCAGGATCGGCCGCTCCGCCGACGCGGACGTGCCGCTGGACGACCCGGACGTCTCGCGGCTGCACTGCGCGGTCACGGTCGCCGAGGACGGCCGCGTCACGGTCGCGGACCTCGGCTCGACGAACGGCACAACGCTGGACGGCACAACGGTGAGCGCGCGCCCGGTCCGCCTGCCGGCGGGCGCGCTGCTGCGCCTGGGCGAATCGACGCTCCGCCTGGCCCCGTGCGACCGGACGCCGGGTCTGGCCACGGCTCCGGACGGCGAGGGACACCTGCGGGTGACGCGAGATACCGGCGCGGAAGGCCCTGACGGGCGGCCGGGCGAAGCGGGCGGTGGGGGGTCGGCTGCGCATGCCTCCGGGCCGGGCGGATCGGGCGCCGGCAGCCCGGGACAGGGCGGTTTCGGTCGTGCCGGGTCGGCTCCGTACGGCACCGGCTCCGGTAGTTCAGGCCCCGGCGGCCCCGCGCCGGCCCCTCGCCATCCTGCCGGGCCTGCTCCGTACGGCACCGGCTCCGGCGGTTCGGGCCTTGTCTCCGGCGGTTCGCAGGACGGCCCCGGCCCAGACGCGTACGCCCCCGGGGGCCCCGGCCCCGACGCTTACGCCCCGCGCAGCACCACCCCCCACGTGACCACCCAGTACGACCCCCACGCCCCGTCGGCCCCCACCAGCTCAGGCCGGGGCGACGCCGGGACGCTGTACCCGAGCAGTCCCGCGGGCGAGCCCCAGGGCGACACCGTGCATGCCAGGGCTGCCGACGGTCAGGACCAGCCTTCCGCCGCCGGACCCAAGGGGCATGGCACTCCCGCGCACGGCACCCGTGTGCCCGAGGGTGTCGGGCGCAGGCGTGGCATAGGTGCCTGGGCGAGACGGCTGGCCGGCGGGCGGGAGCAGCCCCACGCCGAGGTCGCGCCGCATCCCGGGCCGCCCCTCAGCGCCTCGCCCGTCGTCGAGAGCTGGCCCGACCCCGCCGCCGTCCTGCTCACCGCACTCGGCCCCGGACCGCGGCTCTGGGAGCGCGGGCCCGGGCATCCCGAGTCACTCGTCGTGCGGCTCGGCACCACCGACCGGGCCGAGCTGCCCGCCGTGCCGGTGACCGTCGGCCTGCGGGAGGCCGGTTCACTGGGGCTCGCGGGGCCGCGGGCGCGGCTGGCCGGTCTCGCCAGGTCTGCAGTGGCCCAGCTCGCCGCGCTGCACTCGCCGGTGGACCTGGAGATCGTGCTGATCAGCACGGACCGGACGCGGAGCCTGGAGGAGCGCAGGGCCGAGTGGGCCTGGCTCGGCTGGCTGCCCCATCTGCGGCCCGCCCACGGCCAGGACTGCCGGCTGCTGCTCGCGTACGACCGGGACCAGGCCACCGCCCGCGGCGCGGAGCTCACCCGCAGGCTGGACGACGGCCCGCTCGGTCCCGGCTGGCCGAGCGCCGACCACAGGTCCGTCTCCGAGGCCGCCGCGCGGTACGAAGGGGCCCGCACCCTCGTCATCATCGACGGCGACCCGGGCTCGGCCGCTCTGCGCGAGACGACGGCCCGGCTGGCCGGGGCAGGTTCGGCCGCCGGGATCCATCTGGTCTGTCTGGCCGAGACCCCGGCGGCCTCGGCCGCCTCCCCGGTCGCCGCGACGTACGAGACGGCGTGCGCGGCCTCGCTCGCCTTCCGCGAGTGCGGGGCGGTCGCCCTGCTGAGCGGCGATGTGGCGACCGCGCTGCGCCTGATGCGTACGGCGGGCGGGCAGCCCGCCGGGCACGGCACGGTCGGCGCGGTGGACGCGGTGTCCGCGGCCTGGGCGGAGCGCTTCGGCCGCGCGCTCGCACCCCTGCGTGCCGAGGGCGGGGGCACGGGCGCTCACCCGGGCAGGGCCGTGGCGCTGCCCCGGTCCGCGCGGCTCCTTGACGAGCTGGGTCTGGCCCGCGCCACGCCCGCATCGCTGATGGCGCGCTGGGCGTCCGCGGGCGACGGCACCGCCGTGCTCGGGACAAGTCCCTACGGCCCGCTGGCCGTCGATCTGACCGAGGAGGGCCCGCATCTGCTGATCGAGGGCCCGGCCGGCAGCGGCCGTACCGAGCTGCTGCGTTCCGTCGCGGCCTCGCTGGCCGCCGCGGGCCGCCCCGACCGGCTCGGCCTGCTGCTTGTCGACGGCGCGGGCGGCGAGCGCGGCGAAGGGCTCGCGGCCTGTACGGAACTCCCGCATGTCACGGAGCACTTGGTGGCCTGTGACCCGGTCCGGATGCGAGCCTTCGCGCAGGCGCTGGGGGCCGAGCTGAAGCGCCGGTCCGAGCTGCTGGGCAGCGTGGGCTTCGCCGAGTGGCACACGCAGCGCGAGGTGGCCGACCGGATGGTGGGCCAGCGCCCGCCGAGCGCCGCCGAGCAGCGCGGCGACCTGGACTCCTCTTTGGGGGTCCCCCCCGCGGAGCGAGGGGGAGGCACGCTGCGGCTGCGCCCCGGCGCTCGTACGAAGGCGCAGGGGCCCGCCCCGCTGCCCCGGCTCGTCGTGCTGGTGGACGACTTCGACGCACTGGTCGCCCCGGCGCTCGGCAGCCCGGGACGCCCCGCGGCCGGTTCGGTCGTACGGGCGCTGGAGGCCGTGGCCCGCGACGGCGAGCGGCTCGGCGTACATCTGGTGGCGACATCCGCGCGCCCCGACCGCACGGCGGACACGGAGCTGGCGCAGGGTGCGCGGTTGCGCGCGGTGCTGGATCCGCCGCCCGCCTCACCGGGACCGGAGGACCCCGCTCCGGGTCGCGGCAGGCTCGGACATCCGGACGGCCGGGTGACGCCGTTCCAGAGCGGCCGGGTCACGGGACGCATTCCGCGTACGGGGACCTTGCGTCCCACTGTGGTGCCGCTCGAGTGGGAGCGGATGGGCGATCCGCCTACCCGTCGTCCCGTACGCGAACTGGGCAATGGCCCAACGGACTTGGCTCTCTTGGCCAGTGCCCTGGAGCGAGCTGCACGATCGGTGGACGCGGCTCCGGTTCCGCCGCTGACTCCGGCCCGCCCCTGAGCGCAGCACAGGCCCGACCTTTGACATGACATCACGTCACAAGGCCATCACAAAAGGCTTGTTGACGCCTGGTGCGGTATTGCGGCGCCCGGATACCGGGCGTACACCTGTCGGTCACGGGAAAGCGCTCGGGACAGCGCACGGAAGAGACGGGGCAGTGATGCGCACAACTCTTCGTACGGGCAGGGCCGCAGTGGTGTTCGCCGCCATCGGCGCCCTCGCCATCACCGGCTGCGGCAACAACAAGGACGACCCGGCGAAACCGGGCGAGGGCACGGAGTCGTCGGCGACGGTCCAACTGCCCAAGCTGAACGGCGAGAAGATAGAAGTAGCCGCGGTCTGGAGCGGCCCCGAGCAGGAGAACTTCACCAAGGTTCTCAAGGAGTTCGAGAAGCGGACCGGGGCCACGGTCACGTTCGTCCCCGCGCAGGACCCGATCGTCAACTTCCTCGGTACGAAGATCGCTGGTGGCAGTCCTCCCGATGTCGCGATGCTCCCCCAGGTGGGCGCGATCCAGCAGGCCGTACAGCGTAAATGGGCCAAGCCCGTCGGCGCGGAGGCCAAGGCGCAGCTGGCGAAGAACTACTCCAAGGGCTGGCAGGATCTCGGCGCGGTGGACGGCACGCAGTACGGCGTGTATTACAAGGCCGCCAACAAGTCCCTGGTCTGGTACAACAACGCCGCCTTCGAGAACGCGGGTGCGCAGGTGCCGAAGACCTGGAAGGACTTCCTGTCGACGGCCGAGACGATCTCCGCGTCGGGCGTCACCCCCGTCTCGGTGGCCGGCGCGGACGGCTGGACGCTCACCGACTGGTTCGAGAACGTCTATCTCTCCCAGGCGGGCCCGGAGAAGTACGACCAACTCGCCCAGCACAAGATCAAGTGGACCGACCCGTCCGTGAAGACCGCGCTGACCACGCTCGGCGAGCTCTTCGGCAAGCCCGCCCTGATCGCGGGCGGCGCGGACGGCGCGCTGCAGACGGAGTTCCCGGCATCGGTCACCCAGACCTTCAGCGGGGGCGACCAGCCCAAGGGCGCGATGGTCTTCGAGGGCGACTTCGTGACCGTCAACATCGCGCAGACCGAGGCCAAGATCGGTACGGACGCGAAGGTGTTCCCGTTCCCGGCGGTCGGCTCGGAGCCTCCGGTGGTGACGGGCGGAGACGCGGCCGTGGCGCTGAAGGACTCCAAGGGCGCTCAGGCGCTGCTGACCTTCCTCGCCTCTCCGGACGCGGCGAAGATCTCGGCCTCCTCGGGCGGGTTCATCTCCCCGAACAAGGCCCTGGACCTCGCGGCGTACCCCAATGACGTGCAGCGCGACATCGCCAAGGCGCTGATCGAGGCGGGCGACGACTTCCGCTTCGACATGTCGGACCAGATGCCGCAGTCGTTCGGTGGCACGCCCGGCAAGGGTGAGTGGAAGGCGCTGCAGGACTTCCTGAAGAACCCGAAGGATGTCGCGGGGGCCCAGCAGAAGCTGGAGTCGGACGCGGCCAAGGCGTACAAGAGCTGACGCGGGTGAAAACCGCGGCGACCGCGGGGGGCTCGGCGAGTCCGCAGCCCCCCGCCGGCAAGCGCAAGAGCGTGACAGGCACACGTAAAATTGTCGCGGCCGGCTTTCTGCTGCCCGCGCTGGTGCTGCTGGGCGCGCTCGTGGTCTACCCGATCGGGTACTCGGTCTACCGGTCCTTCTTCGACCAGGCCGGCAGCGGTTTCGCCGGGCTGGACAACTACAAGGAGATCTTCACCGAGGACTCCATCCTGACCGCGGTCAAGAACAACGCGATCTGGGTGGTGGTCGCGCCGACCGTCTCGACGGCCCTCGGTCTGATCTTCGCCGTGCTCACCGAGCGGGTCCGCTGGGGCACGGCCTTCAAGCTGATCGTGTTCATGCCGATGGCGATCTCGATGCTCGCCGCGGGCATCATCTTCCGGCTGGTGTACGAGCAGGATCCGGACCGGGGGGTCGCCAACGCGGTCTGGGTGGGCGTGCACGACACGTTCGCCGAGTCGGCCGGTTTCCCCAAGGCGCATCCGCTGCCGGTGCATCCCCTCAGGGCGGGCGGCGGCGGCTCGTTCGTCACGAAGGAGCCGGTGACGGCGGGCAAGGAGGCGCTGCTGCCGCTGGTCGGCGTCGCGCCGGCGAAGATGCCGTCCGACGCGAAGCCCGCGAAGGCGGCGCAGCCGGAGGACGGGAAGATCCGCGGGACCGCGTGGCTGGACTTCACCAAGGGCGGCGGCGGCAAGCCGAACGCCATCGACGCGCAGGAGTTAGGCCTCAAGGGCATCAAGGTGGAGGCGGTCAAGGACGGCAAGGTCGTCGCGTCCGCGCGGGCGGGCTCGGACGGTACGTTCACGCTGCCGGCGTCCGCGGAGGGGGCTCAACTGCGGCTGCCGGCCGACAACTTCAGGGAGCCGTACAACGGCGTCAACTGGCTCGGCCCTTCGCTCGTCACCCCGGCGATCATCGGCAGTTACGTGTGGATGTGGGCGGGCTTCGCGATGGTGCTGATCGCGGCGGGCCTGGCGAGCGTGCCGCGTGAACTGCTGGAAGCGGCGCGGGTGGACGGCGCGAACGAGTGGCAGGTCTTCCGCAGAGTGACGGTCCCGCTGCTGGCGCCCGTACTCGCGGTGGTGCTGGTCACCCTGATGATCAATGTGCTGAAGATCTTCGACCTGGTCTTCATCATCGCGCCGGGCTCGGCCCAGGACGACGCCAACGTGCTGGCACTCCAGCTGTACCGGTCGTCGTTCGGCACGGACTCGAACCTGGGGCTCGGCAGCGCGATCGCCGTCCTGCTGTTGCTGCTGGTGATCCCGGTGATGCTGTTCAACATCCGGCGCATGCGAAGGGAGGCCCGCCGATGACCACGACCGACGGTGTGGTGAAGGCGAAAACGTCCCTCCCCGCACGGATCGCGGCGCGCGCGGGCGGTGGCGTGATGCGCGTCTTCCTGGTCCTGGTGGGCCTGTTCTGGCTGATGCCGACGTTCGGGCTGCTGCTGTCCTCGCTGCGGGGGCCGGCGGACATCGGCGAGAGCGGCTGGTGGAAGGTGTTCACCGCGCCCGCGCAGCTCACGTTCGACAACTACTCGCGCCTGCTGGACAACGAGGCGATCACCGATTCCCTGCTGTCCAGCCTGCTGATCACCGTCCCGGCGACGCTCCTGGTGGTGGTGATCGGCTCGCTGGCCGGTTACGCCTTCGCCTGGATGGACTTCCCGGGCCGCGACTGGTGGTTCATAGCCGTGGTCGCCCTCCTGGTGGTCCCGGTCCAGGTCGCGCTGGTGCCGGTCTCCAGGCTGTTCGGCCAGATCGGCATCTTCGAGACGACGATCGGCGTGATCATCTTCCATGTGGCGTTCGGGCTCCCGTTCGCGATCTTCCTGCTGCGGAACTTCTTCGCGGAGATCCCGAGGGAACTGCTGGAGGCGGCGCGGCTGGACGGGGCGGGCGAGATGCGGCTCTTCACCCGTGTGGTGATGCCACTGGGCGGCCCGGCGATCGCGTCGCTCGGCATCTTCCAGTTCCTGTGGGTGTGGAACGACATGCTGGTCGCGCTGATCTTCGCGGACTCGGAGAGCGCACCGATCACGGTGGCGCTGCAGCGCCAGGTGAGGCAGTTCGGCAACAACATCGATGTACTGGCGCCGGGAGCGTTCGTCTCGATGATCATCCCGCTGGCGGTCTTCTTCGCGTTCCAGCGTCAGTTCGTGACGGGAGTGATGGCGGGAGCGGTCAAGTAGCCACGGGCACTGCTGCCGACGGCGCCCCTGGCCGAGGCCTGACGGGGACCGCGGTTGCGGGACGGGCCCGAGGCGCGCGGGCCCGAGGCGCGCGGCGGGGGTGGGCGGCGGCGCACCGGAGGCGGTGGCCGTGACGGTCGGCACCGAACGGGCCGCCACCACCCGGGTGCGCTGCGGCAGGCCAGGAGCCCGTCCCGGTCCGCGACGCCGGCAATCGGGCGACCCGCGGCGCGAAGCTGCCGCACCCAGCGGTACCAAAGCCGCCGCGGGTTACGGGCGGGGGCCTACGGTCCCCGGCCCGCCACTCGCGGGGCGAAGCTGCCCCGCTCCGTATTCACCCCCGTCCCGCGGCGCCGAAGGGCTCCGCTGTCCGGGCCCCCCGGCGCGCGGCGGGGCCCCGGGGGTCTTGGCCCCGTTCAGGAAGGGGCGGTTGGGGGAAAGCCCCGTCACGCCCGAAGCGCCGCCACCGCCGACCGCGCCAGCTCGTCCAAGTACCCCTTCGGCAACCCCGCCCGCACCACCACCAGCCGCCAGTACAGCGGCCCGATAATCACGTCCAGCGCCCGGTCCGGGTCCGTCGACTCGGGCAGTTCGCCGCGCGCCACCGCCTCCCGTACAACCACTGCCGCCACCCCCTGCTGGCTGTCCAGCAGCGCCGCCTTGATCGCGTCCGAGATTTCCGGGTGGCGGGCCGCCTCCACGAGCAGGTCAGGGATGACCTGCGAGGCCACCGGGTGGCGCAGGGCGTGCGACGCCACCTCCAGGAGCGCCCGTACGTCCCCGTACAGCGAACCCGTCGCCGGCGCCGGCAACCCCTGCGCCGCGAACGCCGAGACCAGGTCCAGTACCAGCGACAGCTTCGACTTCCACCGCCGGTAGACCGCCGTCTTGCCGACGCCCGCCCGCCGCGCGATCCCCTCGATCGACATCCGCGCGAAGCCCACCGCGGCCAGCTCCTCGAAGACGGCGGCGCGAATCGCGTCGGTCACGTCCTCCCGGAGCACTGCGGCTCCCGCCGGCGCACGACGCGGGGTTCCCGGATCCGTGGTCATGCCCAGAGCATAGCGGGACGACGAGACGGTTGCGTCGCGACGTAACTCCGTCCTACTCTCCCCGTAGCGACGAAACGGGTCCGTCCCATCGTGACCGCCGCACCCCGCCCTGTGGAAAGCGAGCACCGTGAGCAGCCAGACCATCGCCCGGTCACAGCCGGAGCCGCACAAACCTGAGACGGACCTCACCGCGCTCGCGCTCCGCCACGGCCTCACCGTCAGTGGCGCCCGCCCCACCCTCCCCGCCTACGTCCGCCAGCTCAGCTCCCGTCGCCACTTCATCGTCGCCTTCGCCACCGCCCGGCTGACCGCCCAGTACAGCCAGGCGAAGCTCGGCCAGGTCTGGCAGGTCATGACCCCCCTGCTCAACGCGACGGTTTACTACTTCATCTTCGGCGTGCTGCTGAACACCAAGAGCGGCGTCGCCGACTTCATCCCGTTCCTCGTGACCGGCGTCTTCATCTGGACCTTCACCTCCAGTTCGATCATGGCCGGCACCCGCGCGATCTCCGGCAACATCGGCCTCGTACGGGCCCTGCACTTCCCTCGCGCCAGCCTCCCCATCGCCATAGCGCTCCAGCAGCTCCAGCAACTGCTCTTCTCGCTCGCCGCGCTGATCGGGATCCTGCTCGCCGTCGGGGAGTACCCGCACGTCAACTGGCTGCTCGCGATCCCCGCACTGCTCCTGCAGGCCGGCTTCAACACCGGCCTCTCGATGATCATGGCGCGGCTGGCCAGCCGGACCCCGGACATCGCCCAGCTGATGCCCTTCGTCCTGCGCACCTGGATGTACGTGTCCGGCGTGATGTGGTCCATCGACAAGGTGCTGAGCCACAACAAGCTGCCCCACCTCGTGATGCTCGCGCTGGAGTGCAATCCCGCCGCCGTCTACATCGACCTGGTGCGCTTCGCCCTCATCGACAGCTTCACCGCCGCACAGCTTCCCCCGCACGTATGGGCTCTCGCCCTGTTCTGGGCGGTGCTCTTCGGGGCCGGCGGATTCGTGTACTTCTGGAAGGCAGAGGAGGAGTACGGCCGTGGCTGACTCCCGCACCCCCACACGCGTCCCCACCGTCGTCGTCGACGGCGTCCACGTCAGGTACAAGGTGAACGGCGCCCGCACCGGCCGGGGCAGTGCCACCACTGCCCTCAGCCGGATCATCTCCCGCAAGGCCGCCCCCGGCGGGCGCGAGGTGCACGCCGTCAAGGGCGTCAGCTTCGCCGCGTACAAGGGCGAGGCCATCGGCCTGATCGGCTCCAACGGCTCGGGTAAGTCGACCCTGCTCAAGGCGATCGCGGGCCTGCTGCCACCCTCCGAGGGCAATGTCTTCACCCAGGGCCAGCCCTCCCTGCTCGGCGTGAACGCCGCGCTGATGGCCGACCTGACCGGCGAGCGCAATGTCATCCTCGGCGGCCTCGCGATGGGCATGACGCGCGAGCAGATCCACGCGCGCTACGACGACATCGTCGACTTCTCGGGGATCAACGACAAGGGCGACTTCATCTCGCTGCCGATGCGTACGTACTCCTCCGGCATGGGCGCCCGGCTGCGGTTCTCCATCGCCGCCGCGAAGAGCCATGACGTCCTGCTGATCGACGAGGCGCTGTCCACCGGCGACGCCCGCTTCCGGCGGCGCAGCCAGGAGCGGATCGACGAGCTGCGCGCGGAGGCGGGCACGGTCTTCCTGGTCAGCCACAGCAACGGCACGATCACCGAGACCTGCGACCGCGCCATCTGGCTGGAGGCGGGGACGCTGCGGATGGACGGCCCGGCGAAGGAAGTCGTCGCCGCGTACGAAGAGTTCACGGGCGGCAAGAAGTAACAGCAAGCGGCGGGAAGCGCCCGAGAGTGCCCGGAAATCGTTCGAAACAACCTTAAAGCGGGCTAGGGTACCGGCCGATGACGACCCATCGGATCGGCCCGCCCCCGCCCGCCTTCGGACTCCCCCCGGCGCCAGGGATCTCAGACGCCGGCACCACACGCCGCCGCAACGGCTCCCTGCGGGCCGCCACCCTCGCCGCCGTCTGGGCGGCCACCCGCGTCGGCATGCTCGCCCTGCTTCTCGTCGACCGCGTCGGCGACAGCGGCGTCGCCGGTGAGGTGCACACCCTCTACCGGTGCTGGTACGAACAGCTGGTCCAGGGCGCCTTCCCCCTGGACGACGTCACCTGGCAGTATCCGCCCGGCGCCGCGCTCATCTTCCTCTCCCCCGGCGTCTGCCTCACCTCCCGGCACACCACCCAGCGCCCGGTCGCCCTCCTGATGCTGCCCGCTGCCGCGCTGAGCGCGCTCGCCTACCCCCTGCTGTACGACGACGTGCTCGCCGGCTCTCCCCTCGGCCTGCTGCTCGCCGCGGCGCTGCTCTCCTGCCACCGTCTGTGGGCGGCCACGGCCACGCGGTCCGGCTGAGCAGGGCGCTCAATCGCCGGACGAACTTGTTCTTCAAGCCCGTCCGGCGACTGAGGACAAACCGGGGCCCACCGGGCGGAGCCGGTCAGCCTTCGCCGGTCACCGCGCTAGCTGTGCATCCGCAGCAGCTGCCGCATCGTCCGCATCGCCACCGACAGGTTCGCCAGGTCGAACGTGTCCGAGCTCTGGATCTCCTCCAGCGTCGAGCGTGCCCGGCCCAGGATCGCCGCGTTCTTCTGCTCCCACGCCTTGAACCGCTCCTCCGGCGTCGACGCGCCGTTGCCGACGGAGAGCACATCCGCGGTGAGCATGGCGTGCGCTGCGTACAGGTCCTCGCGGATGGAGGCGCGGGCCATCGACTGCCAGCGGTCGGCCCGCGGCAGTTCGATGATCCGGTCCATCAGCTGAGTGATCTGCAGCCGGTCGGCGAGGTCGTAGTACACCTCGGCGACCGCCATCGGCTCCTTCTTCGTGCGGTCCGCGATCGCCACGATGTCGAGCGTCGGGAAGGCGGAAGAGAACCCGGCGACCCGCAGCGCGAGCTCCTCGGGCACGCCCGCATCGGTGAGCTCCTGCAGGATCCGCTCGTACCACTCCATGTCATTGCCACGCAGCATCTTCGGCAGCTCGCCCCAGACCTGCTCCACGCGCTCGGCGAAGAAGTCGATGGTCCCGGCGAGCTCCAGCGGCTGCGGTCGGTTGCCCAGCAGCCATCGCGTACCGCGCTCGATGAGGCGGCGCGAGTGCAGCCGGATACGGGTCTGGACGTCGGCAGCGACCTTGTTGTCGAGAGCCTCGACGGCGTCCCACACCGCGTTGAGACCGAAGATCTCCCGGGCCGCGGTATGCGCCCGCACGATCTCCTCGACCGACGCGCCCGTCTCCTCCCGCAGCCGGTGCAGGAAGGTCGAACCACCGGTGTTCACCGTGTCGTTGACCAGCACCGTCGTGACGATCTCGCGGCGCAGCGCATGCCCGTCGATCGCCCCGGGGAACTTCTCGCGCAGCGGCTTCGGGAAGTACGCGTGCAGCAGCCGGCGCAGATACGGGTCGTCCGGCAGGGGGGTCCTGATCAGCTCGTCCGCCACCGTGATCTTGGTGTAGGCGAGCAGCACGGCCAGCTCGGGCTGGCTGAGTCCCTTGCCCGCGTTGAGCAGTTCACGGATCTGCCGGTCGGTCGGCAGGAACTCCAGCCCCCGGTCCAGCGCCCCGTCCCGCTCCAGCCGCCGAATGAAGCGCTGGTGGGCGTGGAGCAGTGAGGGCGACTGGGCGACGGCGTTCGCAAGGGCGACGTTCTGCGCGTAGTTGTTGCGCAGCACCAGCCTGCCGACCTCGTCGGTCATCCCGGCGAGCAGCTTGTTGCGCTGCTTGACGGTCAGATCGCCGTCCGACACCAGGCCGTTGAGCAGGATCTTGATGTTCACCTCGTGGTCGGAGGTGTCCACGCCCGCGCTGTTGTCGATGGCGTCGGTGTTGATCTTGCCGCCGTGGCGGTCGAACTCGATCCGGCCGAGCTGGGTCAGACCCAGGTTGCCGCCCTCGCCGACGACCTTGACGCGCAGGTCCTCGCCGTTGACGCGGATCGCGTCGTTGGCCTTGTCGCCGACGTCCGCGTTGGACTCGGTGGAGGCCTTGACGTAGGTACCGATGCCGCCGTTCCACAGCAGGTCCACCGGGGCCTTGAGGATCGCCTTCATCAGCTCGGCGGGCGTCATCTTGGCGATGCCCGCCCTGATGCCGAGCGCCGCGCGCATCTGCGCGTTGACCGGGATCGACTTGGCGCTGCGGGAGTGGATGCCGCCGCCCTGCGACAGCAGTTCCTTGTTGTAGTCGGCCCAGGAGGAGCGGGGCAGCTCGAAGAGCCGGCGGCGCTCGGCGTACGAGGGGGCCGCGTCCGGGTTCGGGTCGATGAAGATGTGCCGGTGGTCGAAGGCCGCGACGAGCCGGATGTGCTCGCTGAGCAGCATGCCGTTGCCGAACACGTCGCCGGACATGTCGCCGACGCCGACGACCGTGAAGTCCTGGGTCTGGGTGTCGTGGCCGAGCTCGCGGAAGTGCCGCTTGACGGACTCCCACGCGCCGCGGGCGGTGATGCCCATGCCCTTGTGGTCGTATCCGGCGGAGCCGCCCGAGGCGAAGGCGTCACCGAGCCAGAAGTTGTACGAGAGCGCGACCTCGTTGGCGATGTCGGAGAAGGACGCGGTGCCCTTGTCGGCGGCGACGACGAGGTAGGTGTCGTCCTCGTCGTGACACACGACGTCGGCCGGCGGCACGACCTCGCCCGCCACCAGGTTGTCGGTGATGTCGAGCAGCGCGGAGATGAAGATCTTGTAGCAGGCGATCCCCTCGGCCAGCCAGGCGTCCCGGTCCACCGACGGATCCGGGAGCTGCTTGGCGACGAACCCGCCCTTCGCGCCGACCGGCACGATCACGGTGTTCTTGACCATCTGCGCCTTGACCAGACCCAGGATCTCCGTACGGAAGTCCTCACGCCGGTCGGACCAGCGCAGCCCGCCGCGTGCCACCTTGCCGAAGCGCAGGTGCACACCCTCGACGCGGGGGGAGTAGACCCAGATCTCGTACGCCGGCCGGGGCGCAGGCAGATCCGGGATGGCCTGCGGGTCGAATTTCATCGACACATAGCTGTGCTGCTTGCCGCCCGCCGCCTCCTGGAAGAAATTGGTGCGCAGCGTCGCCTTGATGACGGTGAGGAAGGAGCGCAGGATCCGGTCCTCGTCCAGGCTCGCGACCTGGTCGAGCGCCCCGTCGAGCTCCTCGAGCAGACCGTCGGTCAGCTCGGTTCCCGCACGTTGACGGTTCGGCGACATCCTCGCCTCGAAGAGGGAGACCAGAAGCCGGGTGGTGTGGACATTGGTACGGAGGGTGTCCTCCATGTAGTCCTGGCTGAAAGTCGAACCGGCCTGGCGCAGGTACTTGGCGTACGCGCGCAGCACCATCGCCTGCCGCCAGTTCAGACCGGCGCCCAGCACGAGAGAGTTGAAGCCGTCGTTCTCCGCCTCGCCGGTCCAGACAGCGGCGAAGGCGTCCTGGAAACGCTCGCGGGCATCGTCGGCGAGGTGGTCGCCGTTGCCCGAGGCCTTCGGCATACGCAGCCCGAAGTCGTAGATCCACGCGGTCGTACGGTCCGAGCTGCGCAGCTCGTAGGGACGCTCGTCGACGACCTCGCACCCCAGCCGCTGCAGCACCGGCAGCACGGCGGAGAGCGAGACCTGCTCGCCGGTGCGGTAGATCTTGAAGCGGCGCTCGCCGGGCCCCGCGCCGACCGGCTCGTAGAGGGAGAGCGAGAATTCCTTGCCGGAGCGGGTCAGCTGATCGATGTGGGCCAGGTCGGCGACGGCGGCGCGTGGCGAGTGGTCGGCCTTGTAACCCTCGGGGAAGGCGTTTCCGTAACGGCGCAGCAGTTCGGCCGCGCGCTCCTCGCCGCACTCGGCGTTCAGCGCCTCGGCGAATCCGTCGGCCCAGGAACGGGCGGCCTCCACCAGCCGGGCCTCGATGCGCTCGGTGTCGGCGTCGGTGAGGCCGGGCAGCTCGGTGCCGACCGGGACGCGGACCACGAAGTGCAGCCGGGACAGGATCGACTCGGTGTTCCAGGCGGTGAAGTCGACGCTGGTGCCGCCCAGCTCTTCCTTGAGGATCTCGATCAGGCGCAGCCGTACGCCGGTGGTGTACCGGTCGCGCGGCAGGTAGACCAGGGCGGAGTAGTAGCGCCCGTACTCGTCCTGGCGCAGGTAGAGCCGCAGCCGGCGGCGCTCTTGGAGGTAGAGCACGCTGGTGACGATGGAGCGCAGCTGGTCGACGGGCGTCTGGAAGAGCTCGTCGCGCGGGTAGGTCTCGAGGATCTGCATCAGGTCGCGGCCGTCATGGCTGTTGGGCGAGAAGCCGGCGCCCTCCAGGACCTCGGCGACCTTGCGGCGGATGACCGGGACGCGGCGGACGGACTCGGTGTACGCGGCGGAGGAGAACAGGCCGAGGAAGCGGCGCTCGCCGATGACCTCACCATCGGCGTTGAACTTCTTGACGCCCACATAGTCGAGGTAGCTGGGCCGGTGCACGGTCGAACGGCTGTTGGCCTTGGTCAGTACGAGCAGCTTGTGCTCGCGGGCCTTCTTGCGGGCGTCGGCGGGCAGCCTACTGAAGGACGGGCTGACCGGGTGGGTCTCGTCGCCGCTGTGGTGAGGGTCGGAGCGCAGAATGCCGAGGCCGGTGCCGGGCACGGCGGCGAGCGAGTCGTTCTCGGTGAGCTCGTACTCCCGGAATCCGAGGAAGGTGAAGTGGTCGTCGGCGAGCCAGCGCAGCAGCTCGCGCGCCTCGTCGACCTCCTGGTCGCGCAGGTCGTCGGCGGTCGGCTCACTCGGCAGCTCATCGGCGATGCGCAGCGCGGCATCGCGCATCTTCTCCCAGTCCTCGACGGCCTCGCGCACGTCCGACAGGACGCGCAGCAGGTCGGAGGTGATCTGCTTCAGATCGGCCCGGTCGGTCTCACGGTCGAACTCGACGTGGATCCAGGACTCGACGAGCGCGTCGTGCGGCAGCGCCCTGCCCCTTGCCTTGCCGTTGGTCTCGCTGGGGAGCACCTCGATGAGCTTGCCCGTGACATCCCGGCGGACGACGACCTGCGGGTGGATCACTACATGGATGCCGCGGCCCTGCCGGGAGAGCTCATTGGTGACCGAGTCGACGAGGAAGGGCATGTCGTCGGTGACGACCTCGACCACGGAGTGACTGCAGGTCCAGCCGTTTTCCTCGACGGTCGGGGTGTGGACCCGCACATTGGCCGTCCCCTGCGGGCGGTTCTCGGCGAGCCGGTAGTGGGAAAGCGCCGCGCCGAAGATGTCGACCGGGTCGCGGTCGGCGAGGTCCTCGGGAGCGGTGTGCAGGTAGTAGCGCTGGAGGTACGCGAGCAGGGTGCCCTGGTCCGGACGCTTCCCTTGCTCGGCCCCAGTCGGAAGGTGCCCCCCGACCGGGCTGTGCTCAGCTACCCGGGCGGCCCGTGCGAGCAGCTCGGCCTTGGCTTCGTCCAGCTTGGTCTGCATGTCCTCTGGCTCCTGTCGCGCGCCATTGCGTGACGTAGGTGGGAGAAACGACGCAACGCCACGACGCGGGGTATCCGGTCGGAGTCGACGTTATGCCGCGATGAGAGATGTCCGAGCCGTTATTGGCCAATTTTGGCAGCCGGGCCGGAACGAGAAGATCAACGACCGCCCGGGCGCTGTGGCGCTCCGGGCGCAGGCCGGGGGCTTCGCTGCCCCCACGGCATATAGCGCTGATCACGGGTCAAGGCTATCGCCCCGCCCCCCCGACCCGTCATGAGCCGTATGTGTACAAAAGCGGGGCCGGAAGTTTGACAGTCTGGACAGCGACACAGGCCCACTCTTGGCAAACAGCCCGCCACGGTGCAGGTTGGCGGTGACGACACGGCACACCGTCGACGCCCTGCACCCACGGCAGGGGAACCGTCGACAGCCCGACACCGGGAGCAGCCATGACAGCGAAGATCCTGATCGTCACCGGCGACGCAGCCGAGTCCCTCGAAGTCCTCTACCCGTACCAGCGGCTGCGGGAGGAGGGGTACGAGGTCGACATCGCGGCCCCCGCCCGCAAGAAGCTGCAGTTCGTCGTGCACGACTTCGAGCCGGGCTTCGACACGTACACCGAGAAGCCGGGCTACACCTGGCCCGCGGACCTGGCCTTCTCCGAGGTCGACCCCGGACAGTACGCAGCGCTGGTGGTTCCGGGCGGCCGCGCCCCGGAGTACCTGCGCAACGACCCTGAGCTCCGCAAGATCCTGAAGTCCTTCTTCGACGCGGACAAACCGGTGGCCCAGATCTGCCACGGCCCGCTGCTGACGGCGGCGATCGGCAGCCTGGAGGGCCGCCGGGTCACCGCGTACCCGGCCCTGGAACTGGACATGCAGGCAGCGGGAGCCAGCTTCCAGGACGTGGAGGCGGTGGTCGACGGCACCCTGGTCTCCTCCCGTGCCTGGCCGGACCACTCGGCCTGGATGCGGGAGTTCCTGAAGGTGCTGCGAGCGAAGGCGCCGGTGGCGTAGCGGGGCGGTCGGACCACGGCGCGCATCTGCGGGACGCTGGGCGGTCGCACCGCGGCGCGCATCTGCGGCGCGCTGGGCGGTCGGACCGCGGCGTGCGTCTGCGGGGCGCTGGGGACTGCCAGGCGCCTGGCCTGGTGCGCACGCGGCCTCACCCAGCGGCGGGGCGGTCGCTGCCGACAACGAGGCGGTCGGGGCTGCCCCGCCCACAGAGTCGTGCGGGCGGGCTCACGCCACTAGGCGCAAGGCCTCCTCCACCGCCTCGGCGAGCGTGTCCACCACCGGCACGCCCACCGCCTCCAGGCTGGCCCTGCTGTGCGAGCCGCCCGTGTACAGCACCGCCAGCGCGCCCACGTGCGCCGCCGCCACCGCGTCGTCGACCGCGTCGCCGATCACCACCGTGCGACCCGGCTGGGCGGCCCCGTCCAGCGCCCGGAGGTGGCGCTCCATGTGGAGCGCCTTGGCGCCCCCGGACGGCCCGGTCCGCCCGTCCACGCGTAGGAAGTGGCTCTCGATCCCGTACCCCCGCACGACCGGGACCAGCTGCTCGTGCCCGTACATGCTGAGCAGCGACTGGCTGCGGCCGGCCAGCTGCCACTCCCGGAGCAGCTCCTCGACACCCTCGGTCAGCCCGCAGCCGATCCGGTGCTCGCTGTAGTGCCGGTGGAAGGCCTCGTCCATGACCTCCCACTCCGCGTCCGACGGCAGTCGGCCCATCAGCCGCTCGTAGAACCGGGGAATCGGCACGCAGTACAGCTCGCGGTAGCGCTCGAGCGTGATCGGCTCCAGGTCTATCTCCGCGAAGGCGGCGTTCGTCGCCCCGATGACCGCCTTGATGTCGTCGAGCAGTGTGCCGTTCCAGTCCCAGACCAGATGCGTGCTGTGCTTCCCCATTCGAAAACCGTACCGGCCGGGACTGACAACGCACGGCCGGGACCGGAAAACCGACCGCTTCAGGCGGACCGGGGAACCGGGGACGCTGCCTCAGCGGATGAGGTTCGGGATCTCCTGCACCCCGTACCAGAGCAACTCGTGGTCCTCCGCCCCGTCCACCGTGAACTGCGCGTCGTCGTCGCCCTGGTCCGCCGCCCCCAGCGCGTCCGCCGCCGCGGACACGCCGCCGACCGCATCGGGGGCATCGACGTGGACCGCCGCCGCCTTGGCCAGCGGCACTGTGGACCCGACCCGCACCTCGCCCAGCGCGCTCGCGACGAGCACCCGGTCGGGGTCGGCGACCGCGTCCTGGTCCCGTACGTCGACGGCGACGACCACCCGGCGGCGAGCCGCGTCCGGGTCACCGGCGAGCAGCCGCAGCGACGCGGCGGCGGCGCGGTTCAGCGCGGCGTACTCGAGCTCCTCGATGTCGTCGGAGACGTACCACTCGCGCAGCCCCGGAGTGACGGCATAGGCGGTCAGCGGGCCAGGCCCCAGTTCGCCCGTCTTGTGCGCCTCTGCGAGACCGGAGAGGGTCAGGGGAACGTAGACGCGCATGGCTGGCCGCTTTCGTAGTCGGAGACGCCCTCAGGATACGTGCGAGGTCCCCCTTCGGGGTGCCGCTCCCGGCCTCGCGCACCGTCAGCGGGCGAAGACCCCGTCCCGCCCGGCGACCGCCCCAGGCCGCCCCTCGTCACCCTGATAGGTGATTTACGGCGCCGCCTCCTCGTCGGACAGCACGCGTTGCGGACGGCGCAGCCCGCCCCGTAGAAGATCACCAGTGAAGTTACCGCCCGGTATCGGCCGGGCCCGGCCCAACGGGGGCGATCTGCATGGACAGGACCCGGCCCGCAGGGCGGCGCGACCAGCGCCGTCCCGCCGTGGCGGCGGCATCCGCGATGGCACGCGCACGGCGGCAGCACAAGCCGCACTACTGGTTCGCCGACCGCCTGCTCGCGGTGCTCAGCGGCCAGCGACCGGTGCACTGGATGCTCGGACACACGATCGGGGAGGCATACGAACAGCTGGTGCGGCTTGCCCCGGGAGCCCCGCTGCGGCCGGCAGAGCGGGTGACACCGGTCGTCCGCCACTGCGGCGAGTACCACCCGGGCCCAGGCGTGATCGAGGCCTTCGCCAGAATCGGCTCGGGCGACCGGGTCAGTGCGATGGCCTTCCGCCTCGAACAGGGCGCGGACCAGCGCTGGCGCTGCGCCGCGGTAGAGCTGGGCGGTGAACGCGTGAGCGCACACGCGGCCGGCTGACGGCCGAACAAGAGCCGCGCTCACTCCGCAGCCAGTCGCGCCGCCTGGACTTCCTGTACCTGCCGCGCCACCCGCAAGAAGTCCAGGATCGTGGCGAGCTGCTCCTCGTCGTAGCGGCGGAGCGCCTCCGCCGCCGCGGCGCCCACGGGCAGATAGACGTCAGCCTCGGCCGCACTCGCGAGCTCCGTGGCCGTGACCAGTACCCGCCGCCGGTTGGCCGCGTCGCGCGTGCGGACGACCAGGCCGGCCCGCTCCAGGCGGTCGATGACCGTCGTCGTCGCCGCCGGGCTGAGCTTCAACGCGGCGCTCAGCTCACCGGCCGACAGCGACCCCTTGCCCAGCACCAGGTCGAGACAGCGCAGGTCGGTGCGGTTCACCCCGAGCCGCGCGGCGGCCGCCTCGTCGAACGCGTCGAAGCTCTGCTGCAGCGACCGGAGCTGCTGAGCGACGCTTTCTATGAACAGTTCTTTCGACATTCGAATCTTTCTGGTATCGTAAGTTTCGTTGGTCGTAAGGATAACATCAGGAGGGGCAAAGCCATGGGTACCCAGCAGCACAAGAGCGACGGTCGCGTCGACGGTCACATCGAGGACCTCTTCCAGCGCTTCATGCAGGCCTGGACCGACGGCAACGCGGTCGCCTTCGGTGCCTGCTTCACCGAAGACTCGGACTACGTCTCGTACGACGGCACACGAGCCGTGGGGCTCGCCGAGCACCAGGCCAACCACGACAAGCTGTTCCGCGGGGTGCTCACCGGCTCCGCCCTCGTCGGCGAGATCGAGGCGATCCGCTACGTCACGCCCGACGTCGCGATCGTGTACGGCACCGCGTCCGTGCTCATGCCGTGGCGCTCCAGGCTCCCCAAGCGCCGCCTGTCGCGCCAGACGATCGTCGTCGTGAACACCGACGACGGCTGGCGGATCACCGCCATCCACAACGGCCGGGTGCGCCCCGTCACCGTCCCCGCACCCGACTCGATGCCGTCGAGGATGTCGCAGGCCATGACCCGGACCGCGCGCCGCCTCGGCCTGGGCCGCGCCACCGCCGGGCCCTGAGCACAACGAGAACGGAAAGAGAGAAGGCCGGGGCCGGACACCGCAAAGGATGTCCGGCCCCGGCCTTACGACTCTCGTACAGGCGCTACTTCTTGCGGCGGCGGCTGCCGCCCTTCTGCGCCTTGCGCCGCTCCGCCCGGGTCAGCCCGTCCGTCTCCGACCGCGCAGGCTGCCCGTCGTTGTCGAAGTCGCCCTCGACGACACCGCCCTCCCCGTCCACCGTGGGCGCGGAGAAGTGCAGCCGGTCGGGCCGCTGCGGGGCGTCGAGTCCCTTCGCGCGGATCTCCGGACGGGACGCGCCCGCCGGAACCGCGTCCTCCTTGGCGAGCGAGGTCCGCTCCGCCGCGTCCTGCACCGGGACCTCCTCGACCTGCTGCTCGACCTGGACCTCCAGGTTGAACAGATAGCCGACGGACTCCTCCTTGATGCCCTCCATCATTGCGGTGAACATGTCGAAGCCCTCGCGCTGGTACTCCACCAGCGGGTCTTTCTGCGCCATGGCGCGCAGGCCGATGCCCTCCTGAAGGTAGTCCATCTCGTAGAGGTGCTCGCGCCACTTGCGGTCCAGTACGGACAGCACCACGCGCCGCTCGAGCTCACGCATGATGTCCGAGCCGAGCTGCTTCTCGCGCTCGTCATATTGCTCGTGGATGTCGTCCTTGATGGACTCGGCGATGAATTCAGCGGTGATCCCGGCCCGGTCGCCGGCCGCGTCCTCCAGGTCCTCGACAGTGGTCTTCACCGGGTAGAGCTGCTTGAACGCGCCCCACAGTCGGTCCAGGTCCCACTCCTCCGCGAAGCCCTCGACGGTCTCCGCCTGGATGTACGCGTCGATGGTGTCGTCCATGAAGTGGCGCACCTGCTCGTGCAGGTCCTCGCCCTCAAGAACGCGGCGGCGCTCGCCGTAGATGACCTCGCGCTGGCGGTTGAGGACCTCGTCGTACTTCAGGACGTTCTTACGCGTCTCGAAGTTCTGCTGCTCGACCTGCGACTGGGCCGACGCGATCGCGCGCGTGACCATCTTGTTCTCGATCGGCACGTCGTCGGGGACGTTGGCCATCGACATCACACGCTCGACCATCTGCGCCTTGAACAGCCGCATCAGGTCGTCACCCAGGGAGAGATAGAAGCGGGACTCGCCCGGGTCGCCCTGACGGCCGGAGCGACCGCGCAGCTGGTTGTCGATACGCCGCGACTCGTGCCGCTCGGTGCCCAGTACGTAGAGCCCGCCGAGGTCGGTCACCTCGTCGTGCTCGGCCCTGACAGCCTCCTCGGCGCGCTCCAGCGCGGCGGGCAGGGCCGCGGCCCACTCCTCGACATGCTCGACCGGGTCCAGGCCGCGCTGGCGCAGCTCCGCCTCGGCCAGGTCGTCGGGGTTGCCGCCGAGCTTGATGTCCGTACCACGTCCGGCCATGTTCGTCGCGACCGTGACCGCGCCCTTGCGGCCGGCCTGGGCGACGATCGTCGCCTCCCGGTCGTGCTGCTTGGCGTTGAGGACCTCGTGCTGGACGCCTCGCTTGTTGAGCTGCTGCGAGAGGTACTCGGACTTCTCGACCGAGGTGGTGCCGACCAGGATCGGCTGGCCCTTCTCGTGCTTCTCGACGATGTCGTCGACGACGGCCGCGAACTTGGCGACCTCGGTCCGGTAGATCAGGTCGGACTGGTCCTTGCGGACCATCGGCTTGTTCGTCGGGATCGGCACGACGCCCAGCTTGTAGATCTGGTGGAACTCGGCGGCCTCGGTCATCGCCGTACCGGTCATGCCGGAGAGCTTGCCGTAGAGGCGGAAGAAGTTCTGCAGGGTGATCGTGGCGAGCGTCTGGTTCTCGTCCTTGATGTCCACCCCTTCCTTCGCCTCGATCGCCTGGTGCATGCCCTCGTTGTAGCGGCGGCCGGCGAGGATACGGCCGGTGTGCTCGTCGACGATCATGACTTCGCCGTCGATGACGACGTAGTCCTTGTCCTTCTTGAAGAGTTCCTTGGCCTTGATCGCGTTGTTCAGATACCCGACGAGCGGGGTGTTCACCGACTCGTAGAGGTTGTCGATGCCCAGCCAGTCCTCGACCTTCGCGACACCGGGCTCATGGATGGCGACGGTCCGCTTCTTCTCGTCGACCTCGTAGTCGCCAGTCTCCTCGATGCCCTTGAGCGTGTTGCCCGCCTCGCCCTTGGTCAGGCGCGTGACCAGCTTGGCGAAGTCGCCGTACCACTTGGTGGCCTGGTCGGCGGGGCCGGAGATGATCAGCGGCGTACGAGCCTCGTCGACGAGGATCGAGTCCACCTCGTCGACGATGGCGTAGTTGTGGCCGCGCTGGACGAGCTCGTCCTTGGACCAAGCCATGTTGTCGCGCAGGTAGTCGAAGCCGAACTCGTTGTTCGTGCCGTACGTAATGTCGCAGTTGTACTGTTCGCGACGTTGCGCCGGAGTCATGTTGGCGAGGATGCAGCCGACGCTCAGGCCCAGGAACTTGTGGACGCGGCCCATCATCTCGGAGTCGCGCTCGGCCAGATAGTCATTGACCGTGATCAGGTGGACGCCCTTGCCCGAGAGCGCGTTGAGGTATGCAGGCAGCGTGCCGACGAGGGTCTTGCCCTCACCAGTCTTCATCTCGGCGACGAATCCGAGGTGCAGCGCGGCTCCGCCCATCATCTGTACGTCGTAGTGACGCTGGCCGAGGACGCGCTTGGCGGCCTCGCGGACGGTCGCGAATGCCTCGGGGAGCAGGTCGTCCAGACTTTCGCCGTCGGCGTAGCGCTCCTTGTATTCGTCTGTGAGCGCCCGCAACTCGGCGTCGGAGAGGTTGACGAAGTCCTCTTCGATGGAGTTGACCTGGTCCGCGATGCGGTGCAGTTTGCGCAGGATCTTGCCTTCGCCTGCACGCATGAGCTTGTTGAAGACGGACACTGAGGTTGGTCTCCTTGCCAATCGGGCCTGGCACTGGGTCGTGTTATGGACACTGGCGCGGGCACGGCAGGTGGGCCCCACCGCAACGGCCATCGTAAGCGAGGACCCCACCAGGTCGGGAGGTCCGCCGTCAGCCAGGCCTGCGTCATCCGCAAATAGAACGCGCGGGACGCGTGGAAGGTGCCGGTGAGGTACGAAAAGTGCTCGCGTCCCTCCGCGGACCTGACAAGAATCCAGCTATGGAGCCCATCACCCTCACCACCGAGCGCCTGCTGCTGCGCACGTTCACGACCGACGACACGGAGGCGGTGTACCAAGCCTGCCAGGATCCCGACATCCAGCGGTGGACGACGGTTCCCTCGCCTTACGAGCGACAGCACGCGGCCGAGTTCACCGGGCAGGTGGTCCCGGGCGGCTGGAACTCCGGCACGATGTGCACCTTCGCGGTGCTGCCGCGCGCGGGCGGCCCGCTGATGGCGTCGGTCGCGGTCACCCTGCGCACTTTCTCGGGCACCTGGGAGATCGGCTTCTGGACGGCCAAGGAGCACCGGGGGCGCGGCGTCATGGCGGAGACCGTGGGCGCCGTGGCGCACTGGGCCTTCGCCAGGCTGGGCGCGACGCGCCTCGAGTGGCGGGCGGAGGTGGGCAACGCGGGCTCGCGGGCCGTCGCCGAGAAGACCGGCTTCGTCGTCGAGGGGGCGCTGCGTGCGGCCCTGCTCAACAAGGACACCCTCAGGGACACCTGGGTGGGCGCGCTGCTCCCGTCCGACCTGGGACTGACGAGCACCCATGTGTATCTCCCGACCCTGAGCTGACGGAAGGCGGAGATGGCCGGACGGGGACGACCTGACCGGGACGACCGGGCGAGGCCTGGCCTGACGGCCGAGGCCGCTTGTCCGCCCGGGGCCGGTTGTCAGTGCCGCCATCTAGGGTGCCGACCATGACCCCTGTGCCGCGGCCCGCCGCCGAACTGTCCGCCGACGAAGCCCGCCGCACAGCGCTGCGCGCCCAAGGGTTCCTGGTCGCACCCGACAGGCGGGCCGGGGTGCGGGGCGTGCTGCGGCACCTCGGCGCCATACAGCTGGACACGATCTCGGTGCTGGCGCGCTCGCACGAGCTGATTCCGTACGCCCGGCTCGGCGCGGTCGGCCGCAGGACGGTCGAGAACGCGTACTGGACCGAGGGCCACAGCTTCGAGTACTGGTCGCACGCGGCCTGCATCCTGCCCGTCGAGGAATGGCCGCACTTCGCCTTCCGCCGCCGCGCCTACCGCGCCCGCCCGCACTGGTACCACGACCTCCCGGACGGTGCGTACGACAAGGTCGTCAAGCAGCTGCGCGCCGAAGGACCTCTCACCGCGACGGAGTTGGGCGGCGCGAAGAACGGCGGGGAGTGGTGGGACTGGTCGGCCTCAAAGGTCGCCGTCGAGCGCGCGCTGATGTACGGCGAGGTGGTGTGCACCGAGCGGCGCAGCTGGAAGCGGGTGTACGACCTCGCCGAGCGGGCCATCCCCGACGACCTGCTGCACGACGAGCTGGACGACACGGAGTGCCTGCGCCGGCTCGTCCGGCTCGCGGGCCAGGCGCTCGGCGTCGGCACCCGCGCGGACATCGCGGACTATCACCGCCTCAAGGGCGAGCAGTTCGACGCGGTGGTCGCGGACTCCGGGCTGGTGCCGGTGACGGTCGAGGGCTGGTCCAAGCCCGCTTGGGCGGACCCGCAGGCGCTGGCCTCCGAGCCACGCGGCCGGCATCGTACGACCCTGCTCTCGCCGTTCGACTCGCTCATCTGGGAACGGGCACGCACCGAACGGATCTTCGGCTTCACGCACCGCCTCGAGGCATACGTCCCCAAGCCCAAGCGGGTGTACGGCTACTTCGCGATGCCGCTGCTGTCGGGCGGAAAGCTGCTGGGTCGCGTCGACCCGGCCCGCGAGGGCACGACGCTGGTGGCACGCCAGGTGTCCCTGCACGGCGGGAAGTCGGTGGCACCCATGGCGCAGGCGCTGCGCGAGGCGGCTGAGTGGGTCGGTTGCGATTCCGTACGCATCGAGCGGGTCGACCGCCCCGAATTCACCGCGGACCTCGTCCGGGCCCTTTCCTGACCCTTGCCCGCGGGTGGGTGACCGCTACCGGATCTCGAGGATCTTTTCCCGCATCGCGTAGACCACTGCCTCCATCCTGGAGTGCAGCTGCAGTTTCTCCAGGATGTTGCGGACGTGGTTCTTCACGGTGTTCTCGGAAATGAACAACTCCTTGGCGATGTCGCGGTTGTTCATCCCCGTGGCGACGAGCTTGAGCACTTCCAGCTCCCGGTCGGTGAGCCGGGGCGCGGGCACAAGTCTGCGCTCGTCGGTGCGCTGGATCATCGACTTGAACTCGGTGAGCAACTTGGACGCCATGGATGGGCTGATCTGCGACTGCCCGTCCGCCACCGCGCGGATCGCCGTGGCCACCTCGTCGGTGGAGATCTCCTTGAGGAGATAGCCCGTGGCGCCCGCCTTGATCGCGTCGTAGAGATCGGCCTCCTCGTCACTGATCGTCAACATGATGATCTTCGCGCTGGGAGCCACCTCCTTGATGGACGTACATGCCTCGATGCCACCGCGCTTAGGCATCCGCACATCCATCAGCACGATGTCGGGCAGCAGATCGGCCGCCTTGTCGACGGCCTCCGCGCCGTCGCCCGCCTCGCCGACGACCTGGATGTCCTCCTCCTGAGCGAGGACGATCTCCAGCCCGCGCCGGAACAGGGCGTGGTCGTCCACCACCAGAACCCGGATCGGCTCCTTGCGGGAGCTGCCGTGGTCCGCGTCGTCGCCGCGAACCGGCCCGAAGCTGTCCGCCATCGTTCCTCCCCCTGAAGCCGTGGCCTGAAGATCACGTGTTGTCTGTCAACGTCAGTGCACAACGCACCGGTTGGCTTGCGAGGCCATGCTTTCATGCCCGGACGACAGAGCGGTGATCCTGTGGGTCGCACGGTGGTGCCCCTGAGGGCGCACGGGGCGCTCCAGGGGCACCACCTACCTGCTGTGACGGCCGTCGTCAGCCGCCGAGCGCACCTCCGGCGCCGCCCGCCTCGGATCCCGCCAGCGGGTCGGTCTCCAGGTGGATGACGCCATAGTCGTATGCGTGCCGTCGGTAGACGACACTGGGCTGCTTCGTCTCGGAGTCGACGAAGAGGTAGAAGTCGTGCCCGACCAGCTCCATCTCGTAGAGCGCCTGGTCGAGCGTCATCGGTGCTGCGATGTGGATCTTCTCGCGGACCACCAGCGGTCCCTCGCCCTGGACTTCGAGCGAGCCGATCCTGGTGGTGGGAATGGATTGAGACGCCTCTTCGACGTGCGGCCGGCCATTGGCGTTCAACTCGGCGACGCCGGGAACGACATCGGCCACTTCGGACGCCGAAATGCGGCCGCTGCCACGGCGGTTGTGGCGCTTCTCGTGCTGCTTGCGCAGCCGCGCCTCCAACTTGCCGGTGGCGAGGTCGAGTGCTGCGTACGGGTCGCCGGCCGCGGCCTCCGCCCGGATCACCGGGCCTCGGGAGTGGAGGGTGATCTCCACTCGGTCGGAACGGTCGGCCTGCCGCGGGTTGTGCTCCTTGGACACCTCGACGTCCAGGCTGATCACCTTGCCGTCGAGCTTCTGGATCTTGTCCAGCTTCAGCTTCTCGGCCACGTGCTTGCGGAACCGCTCAGGCACCTCGGTCTTGCGGCCCTTGACGACGATGTCCACGCAGAACTCCGTTCCCGGATAGCCCCGCCCGCTCGCAGGCTGCGGAGCGTCTCCCTCTTGCACCAGGCTCCGGTGATCACCGGAGCCTCGGACTTGGCGACTTTCACCTCCTCCTCCCCAGTCGACAAGATCTCCACCCCACCAATTTTCGAGGCACGCAATTACTCGAATCCCTGACCGAAAAGCCCGGAAACATGGCCGTACGCTCGTGAGGTACGGCAATCGCCATTCCTCACAACCGAACATAGCTCGATCGGAGCGGTCTCGGCACCCGCTACCAGCGCGTACCTCCGTTCAGGGATACTTTTCCTCTCACTACCTGCAACGTTCCGACTACGCTGTTAGTTCCGGTTCATTTCGAAAGAGAGCGGTGGCACTGCGACAACCGCTGCGCCCAGCGGTACTGGGCCGGGAAATCGCAGCCCGGCGGCCGCACGGAGCGCCCGCGCCGCCTCGACCAGTGACGCCCCCGTCGTCATGAGATCGTCCACCAGCACCGCCCGGCCGCTCTCCAGCAGCCGTCCGCCGCCGGGCGCGACCTCCAGGGCACCGGCTAGATTCGCCACCCGCTCGCGGGCCGTGAGGCCGGACTGGTCGGCCACTGCCCGCCACTGCCGCAGCACCGGGAGCGCCGTCGCCTCCGTCCCTGTACGCCGCAGCTCGCCCGCGGCTGCCAGAGCGATCCGCCGCGCCGCGTCGTGCCCCCTCGCTCTGACCGCTCGCCGCGCCGATGGCACCGGTACGAGCAGCAGCGGCCCCGCTTCCCGGCCGGCCCGTGACAGGCCGGCCCGCACCGCTCCGGCGAGCGCGGCACCCAGGGGCCGGGACAGCCCCAGCGCGCCCCGCTCCTTGTGGGCCAGCAACACCGCACGTACCGCATCGGCATACGGCGCGGCGGCGTGCACCACCGGCAGGCCCGCTGGCTCCGGCACGGGCCTCGCCCGGCGCGCTGCCGTGCCGCTCAGCGCCCACGCGCACTCCTCGCACAGCGGCGTACGCGGAGTGCCGCAGCCGCCACAGTCGACCGGCAGCACCAGACCGGAGATTTCCCGCCACCAGTCCCCCATGGCAACCACTGTGCCAACACCTGGAGCGCCGTGCCACCCCTGTGGATACCTCTTCGCGGGGACTTCTCCCCGGATCTCTCCCGAGGCTCTGCCAGGCCCCCCTGAGGCCCGGGGAGGAGGCTCTCCTGAGGCCCTTCTGCGGGGCGCGACCGGCCGAGGAAAGCGGCCGAGCCGGCCGCCGCTACCCCGGGTAGACCGGCGACGAGCCCTTCTTCACCAGCGTCTGCCAGTTGGCGCCGGCCGGAAGCCGCACGATGCCGTCGTCCTCGGAGTACGCCACCAGCGGGCGAGTCTCGTCGTCCCACGCCGCGACCGCCTTGACCCGGTTCAGCCCCGGCAGCAGGCTCACGTCCGAACTCGAACCGTCCGTCTGCATATAGCGCACCTGCTGCACTCCGCCGGATTCCTTGCCCACCACCACGAGCCTGCTGGGGCCGGCCCAGGAAACGGCCGTCACCGTCTCCATCTGGGGTGCAGCAGGCCGCAGTTCCGCGACGGACACCACCGGGTTGCCCTTGGGGCCCGGGCGCTCCACGCGTCCGATCTGCAGCGTCTTCTTCCCGTCCTTCGTCAGCAGCAGCGCGATCCGCACACCGTCCGCGGAGACCTTCAGCGCCTCAATACGCGCGCCGTCCAGCCCTGGGATGATCTTGACATTCTGGGGTTTGCCGGTGCCGTCCGGCAGACGCCACAAAGCCGGATGGCCGGGGTCGCGATCCGCGACCCACAGATCGCCACGCCCGTCCCAGCTGGGGGCCGAAAGACGATTGCTGGTGCTCTTGCCAGTGCTCTTCACCACCGCATTGCCCAGCTTGCTCTCCCCCGTAATGGACGCCACGTACAAACGGCTGTTGTCCTTCGAAACCGCCGCGGCGGTGCGCTCGTCGCGAGCCACCCCGACCATGCTCATGGGCAGCTGCCCATTGCCGAACGGCCCTGGGACGTTCTCCGGCTCGCTTATGTCCTTCGCTCCGCCCGCCAGCAGCGCCAGCCGGAACTTGTCGTCGACGAAGTACTGGTTGACCGGCCTGCCCGAGACGTGGTCCGGTGCGTAACCCTCCGCCTGGCCGCTGTTGAGCACACACAGCTGCGAGCCGTTCGCACGCTGCAGGTCCACCTGCTCCACCCTGGTGGACGTCAGATCCTTCAGAGTGAACAGGATCTGCGCCGCCATCTTCATGCACTGCTGCTGGCCCACGTTGGAGGCCTTCCCGTTGAGCGGCACCTTCAGCGCGTTGCGGTCGTCGAACGCGAGCGACTTGGTGCCCTCCTTCAGCGTCGTACCGGTCGGGAAGGGCGACTCGACCACTGGCTGCAGCCAGTTCGTCGGCCCGTCCAGCAGCGCCTTGACCGACTGTGTGACGGGATCCATCCGGGTCACCGGATCCAGCCGCTGCCGGATGTAGACCGGGTCGGCAACCAGGATGCTGCGCCCGGAGGCAAAGTAGTACTTGTTCACCGAGCGGTAGTTGCGCTGGAAGTCGGATGCCCCGAGCACCAGCCCCGGCGGCAGGTTGTCAATACGCCACTGCTTGCCGTCCGGACCGTTCTGCAGCGACAGATGAATGGTCTGTTCGTAGTCGGTGGGTGTGACCGGCTGATAGGCGTGCTTAGTGTCCACCGTGGCGATCTGCTTGCCCAACAGCGGGTAGTTGAGGCCTGGATTGTCCCGGTCGCCCGCGCTGGCCTGTCCCGCGTCCGGTGCGGCCGACAGCACCGTGGTGCCCGCCTCCGGCCGCCACTTCTGGGACGTCTCCGGCGTCAGATACGTCCGCGCGGTTGCGAAATTGGCATCGTCGCTGGTCATCGCCTCCAGGAAGCCTGTGACGATCTCGTCGGGCGTAGCCCCCATCCGCGGCGGCACCGCATACACCCGCACTTGGGAGTCCGCTCCCTGGGACGCCTTCACGGCGTGGATGTCACCGCTGTCGGGCATCGAGGCGCACCCGGCCACCAGCACACTGCCGCAGCCGAGCAGCGCCGACACGCGCAACGCGCCTCGGCGGCCGTTGCGACGGGGATCAGCGCCCACGAGTCGTGTCCTCCCGGTCCAATGAAACCTGTGCTGCGGAGTCGTCGTGCCGCTCCCCCGCCTGACGCGCCACCACCCGGGCGCCGCTGCCCGGCAGCGCCGCGGGATCCACGCCCGTCGGGCCCGTACGAGGCGACACCGGAGCACGCGGCGGTACGGGCAGGGGCAACCGGTCCGTCACCGACTGAACGGGCACGGACGCCAGCAGGTGCCCGCTCGCCTTCGGCTCTGCGGACAAGCCACGCTCCCTGTTCTGCCGCGAGTCCTCCGGCTCCAGCGGTATCGGCGAACCGCGCAGCGGCTCGTCCGCCGTACGCGGCAGGGTCAGCCGGAACTGCGAACCACCGCCGGGCTCACCCCATGCCTGGAGCCAGCCGCCGTGCAGCCGGGCGTCCTCGACCGCGATGGACAGACCGAGACCGGTGCCGCCGGTGGTCCTGGCACGCGCCGGGTCCGCCCGCCAGAAGCGGTTGAACACCCGGGTCGCCTCCCCCGGCTTCAGTCCCACGCCGTAGTCGCGCACGGCGACCGCGACGGCCCCGCCGGCCACTGCCATCCGCACCACCACGTCCCGGCCCTCGCCGTGCTCGACGGCGTTGACGACCAGGTTCCGCAGGACACGCTCCACACGCCGGGCGTCGGCCTCCGCCACGACCGGCTGCTCGTCGCCGATCACCCGTATCCGGCTGCCCTTGCGTTCGGCCAGCGGCTCGGCGCCGCCGATCACCCGCCGTACCACCTCGCGCAGATCTATCGGCTCGGCCTCCAGCGCCGCCGCTCCCGCGTCGAAGCGGCTGATCTCGAGCAGATCGGAGAGCAGCGACTCGAAGCGGTCGAGCTGATCCCCGAGCAGCTCGGCGGAGCGCGCCGTCACCGGGTCGAAGTCCTGCCGCGCCTCATGGATGACATCCGCTGCCATCCGCACGGTCGTCAGCGGCGTACGCAGCTCGTGCGAAACGTCCGAGACGAACCGACGCTGCATCCGGGAGAGCTCCTCCAGCTGCTGGATCTTGAGCTGAAGGTTCTGCGCCATCTTGTTGAACGCCTCGCCCAGTCTGGCGATGTCGTCCTCGCCGGTGACCTTCATCCGTTCCTGGAGGCGGCCCGCGGAGAGCCGCTCGGCGATCCCCGCGGCCATCCGTACGGGCGTGACAATCTGCCGCACGACCAGCCAGGCGATAGCTCCCAGCAGAACCACCACGAACAGTCCGGCCGTGGCGAGGGTCCCCCTGACCAGGTTGAGCGACTGCTCCTCCTGCGCCAGCGGGAAGAGGTAGTACAGCTCGTAGGGATTGCCCTCGACGTCGTTCAGCCGCGTACCGATGACCAGCCCGGGCTCCGGCTCGTGCTCAGCGTTGTTGTACTTGATCCGGATGTACGTCTCGTACGTCCCGGTCCCCTGGCCGACGGCTTCACGGAGCCCCTCGGGGATGCTCGCAAAGTCCACGCTCCCGGACGTCCGGGGCCCGCGGCTGGAACCCGCACCCTCGGAGCCGGAACTCAGCGCCACCAGATTGAACGCGCCCTGACCACCACTGGCGAGCTGCTCCACCAGGTCGGACCGCCAGGAACTCTGGGCGGTCCTGCCGTCCGTCGAGGCACCGTCCTGCCCGCCGGGCCCGACCGGCGCGTTCGCCCTCTCCCTCGCCACCGCGAAACCACCAGCCGCCTGACTCTGAGCCGCCTTCTCCTTGGCGTCGAGCAGACCGTTACGCACCTGCCCAATGACGACAAGGCCGAGCAACAGCACCACGCCGAGCGACATCAGCAGTGTGCTCGCGACCACCCTGAGCTGGATGTTCCGCCGCCACAGCCGGACGGCCAGCAGCAGCGGACGGCGCACCCAGCGCATAACAAGCCGGAGGACCGGGCCGCCCGGCGCACTGTCCTGGGACAGCCGTCCGCCATGGAGCAGGCGGCCGAATCGCGAAGGCTCACGCCCCGGTCCGGCAGCCCGCCCCGTACGGACTCCCGGCTCCCCGGGCTTCGGAGCAACACTGCCTCCGGACATGTCAGCTCGGCCCGGCCTTGTAACCGACACCACGGACGGTCACCACGATCTCCGGGCGCTCAGGGTCCTTCTCGACCTTGGAACGCAGCCGCTGTACATGGACATTGACCAGCCTCGTGTCCGCGGCGTGACGGTAGCCCCACACCTGCTCCAGCAGCACCTCGCGGGTGAACACCTGCCAGGGCTTGCGGGCGAGCGCGACCAGCAGATCGAACTCGAGCGGAGTCAGGGCGATCGACTGCCCGTCCCTCTTCACGGAGTGACCGGCCACATCGATGACCAGATCCCCGATCGCCAGCTGCTCCGGCGCCGGCTCCTCGGACCTCCTCAGCCGCGCCCGGATCCGGGCGACCAGCTCCTTCGGCTTGAACGGCTTGACGATGTAGTCATCGGCCCCGGACTCCAGGCCGACCACCACATCCACGGTGTCACTCTTGGCGGTGAGCATCACGATCGGCACACCGGACTCGGCCCTGATCAGCCTGCACACCTCGATGCCGTCCCGTCCGGGCAGCATGAGATCCAGCAGTACAAGATCCGGCTTGGCCTCACGGAAAGCGGCAAGTGCCTTGTCACCGTCCGCTACGAACGACGGCTCGAAACCTTCACCACGCAGCACAATCCCGAGCATCTCGGCCAGTGCGGTGTCGTCGTCGACGACAAGGACTCGTCCCTTCATAATCGACATCATCCCATTAGCTAATCGTTACCTGGCATGACCTGGCACACAGCTCCGCTATTCCACCCCCGGTGACCGGGGACAACGCTCCTTTTTCGGTGACGATCGCCGTCACCAGATCCACAGGAGTGACGTCGAACGCCGGGTTGTACGCCTGCGTTCCCAGCGGCGCCACCGGCAGCCCGCCGCTCACTCCCCCTCCGGCCGCCGCTATCTGCGGCGCGGTGACCTCCGTCACCTCCTGTCCAGGCCGTTGTTCCACCTCGATCGACGCCCCGTCCGGCGTGCCCAGGTCCACCGTCGTCGTCGGCGCGACCACGATGAACGGTACGTGGTGGTACTTCGCCAGCACCGCGAGCGGGTAGCTCCCGACCTTGTTCGCCACCGAACCGTCGGCGGCGATCCGGTCGGCCCCGATCAGTACGGCATCCACCTCCCCCGCCGCGAAGAGCGACCCCGCGGCATTGTCCGTGAGCAATGTGTACGGCATTCCGCTGCGCGCAGCCTCGTAGGCGGTCAGCCGGGACCCCTGCAGCAGCGGCCGCGTCTCGTCCACCCACAGCCGCCGCAGCCGCCCCGCGCGGTGCGCCGTGAGCGCCACGGCGAACGCGGTGCCCTCACCGCCCGAGACCAGCGCCCCGGTGTTGCAGTGGGTCAGGATCCGGTGACCGCCACCCGGCAGCAGCTCGTCGAGCAGCACCAGCCCGTGCTCAGCCATCCGGGCACTGGCCGCGGCATCCTCCCGGTGCAGCCCCTTGGCCGCGGCCAGCGCCGCCTGTCCTGCCTGCTCCGCGTCCGCCCCCTTCTCGGCCGCAGCCCGGTACGCGGCTACTGCCAGCCGCACTCCGTATCCCAGGTTCACGGCGGTGGGCCGCGCCTGCTCCAGCAGCCCCGCTGCCTCGTCCACGTCGTAGCCCCGCACGGCGGCGAGGGCCACACCGTAGGCGCCCGCGATGCCCAGCAGCGGCGCCCCACGCACGGCGAGCGTCTGGATCGCCCGTACCAGGGCAGGCACATCGGTGCAGACCAGCTCGACCTCCTCGACAGGGAGCCGGGTCTGGTCGAGAAGCACCAGTACGGGTCCTTCCGGTGGCTCGTCCCAGCGCAGCACCGGAAGCATGGGCGGCTCCGCGCCGACCGGATTTTGTACGTACTGATCAGCCATCCGCCCAGTCTGCCCGGTGAGGCACCGACAAAGAAGGTGCGAAGGAGATACAGGGCCCGCCCACCAACGTGCCACGCGTGGCACGATGGCAGCCAACCTGCCGCCCCGCTACGGGGACGGCCACCGCGAACATGTCGGCTCGCCGAGCCGGCCCCGTGACCAACCCATGAGGTGGACGACCGTGAACGACACTCCGGGCTGGGCCTCGCCCGGATCTGCTCCCTCCGACGGCCAGGACGGCGGCGCACCACAGCCCGCCGCGCCCGCCGACGAGAGCAGCCCCGCCTCGAAGTGGTCCAAGGAGCAGCCGCCCCCGGGACAGTGGTCCGCGCCGACCGCCCCGGGTGCCAACCGCGTCCCTGCGCCACCACCACCAGCGCCCGGCTGGGGCGGCGGTCAGCCGCGCGGCAGCTGGGGCCAGCCTCCGACCGCCGCCAAGCCCGGCGTCATCCCGCTCCGACCATTGGGAGTCGGCGAGATCCTCGACGGCGCGGTGTCGACCCTGCGTGCTCACTGGCGAACGGTGCTGGGCATCACGATCACCGTCTCTGTGATCTCCGAGATCGGCAACATCCTCGTCGACCGCTACCTGCTCCCCGACCCGCCCGAGGTCAACCCGGACGCAGACCCGTCGGAGGCTTTGAGGCAGTCGGTGGACTCGCTGCAGTCCAGCCTGCTCGCCATGGGCCCTGTGCTGATCATCACCCTGATCGCCACGCTCTTCACCACGGCACTTCTCACCGTGGTGATCAGCCGCTCGGTGCTGGGCCGCCCGGTGACGCTCTCCGAGGCCTGGCACGAGGCGCGGCCCCGGTTCCCCCAACTGCTGGGTCTCACCCTGCTGTTGCCACTCATAAGCGGCGGCATCATGACCGTGGCGATTCTGCCCGGCATGCTGCTGGGCACCGGTGCGGGAATCGCGCTTTCCGTACTCGCAGGCCTGGCCGCCTGCGTCGTGATCCTCTGGCTGATGATCCGGTTCGCCCTTGCCTCTCCCGCACTCATGCTGGAGCGCCAGGGCGTCATCGCATCCCTGCGCCGCTCCGCCAAACTGGTCCAGGGCGCCTGGTGGCGGACCTTCGGCATCGTGGCGCTGACGCTGCTGCTGACGCTGCTTGTTTCGATGATCATCGCTGTGCCGTTCGCTCTGATCGCGTTCGCGGTGGACGGCAGCGGGTTCGGCGACCTGTTCGCCGGGACCACCCCTGACTTCGGGTGGCCGTTCCTGATCATCACGGGCATCGGCTCGGTGATCGCGTCCTCCATCACCTACCCGATCTCCGCCGGCGTGACGGTCCTCCTCTACATCGACCAGCGCATCCGCCGCGAGGCCCTCGATATCGAACTCGCACGGGCCGCCGGCGTCCCCGGCTACGGCTCCGAGCCGCCCGGCAACGCCCCTTCCAGGAGCTGATGCGGTGTCCACCACGGGGGGCGTGACAATGGCGCGGCCGCTGATCCGCGCGAACGACGTACCGGTGGACACTCCCCGCATCCCCGCCCGGGAGGCGGCGGAGCGGGAACTGTCCAAGCCGATGTACCACGAGAACGACCCGAGCCTGCTCCAGCGCGCGCTCAACCGCTTCTGGGACTGGGTCGGCGGCATCTTCGACGCCGCGTCAGGCGCCACCCCCGGCGGCCCGCTCGGTCTTCTCGTCGTCGTCCTGCTCGTCGTCGGCCTGATCGCCGCCCTCTGGTGGCGACTTGGCACACCCCGGCGCACCCCCGGCACCGCGGACTCCCTGTTCGACGACAGCCCCCGCAGCGCATCCGAACACCGCACCGCCGCCGAGGCCCACGCCGCCGCCGGACGCTGGAACCAAGCCGTCCAGGAACACATGCGGGCAATCGTCCGCTCCCTGGAGGAACGAACCCTCCTCGACCCGCGCCCCGGCCGTACCGCCGACGAAGCCGCCGCCGAAGCGGGCCGCTCCCTCCCCGACCACGCCGACGGACTCCGCGCCTCCGCCAGGGAGTTCGACGACGTCACATACGGCGGCCGCACCGCCGACCAGCAGGCGTATCTGCGCCTGCGCGATCTCGACCTCGAACTGGAGCGCGCCAAGCCCCAACTGAGCGGCGCGGCCCAAGGAGCAGCCGAATGACCGGGGCGACCCTCAGCTCCACCTCCATGTCTCCCACCGGCCGCCAGGTGTGGACCCGCACCCGCGGCCTGCTGCTGGCACTCGTCATCCTCGTCGCAGCCGGGATCGCCATGGCCGCCCTGCGCTCCGGAGACGAGCACGGCCGCCTCGATCCCCGCTCCGCCGACCCTTCCGGCAGCCGGGCCGTCGCCGAACTCCTCAGGGACCGCGGCGTCACCACCCGCGTGGTCACCACCCTCGACGAGGCCACCAGCGCGGCCGGCCCCGACACCACCCTTCTGGTCGCCGCACCCGACCTGCTGACGAGCCGCCAACAGGAGACCTTCCGCACCGCGACGGCCAACTCCGGCGGGCGCACCGTCCTTCTCTCCACCGGCCCCGCGTCGCTCGACGCACTTGCCCCGGGCGTCGACAGCGAAATCCCGGCGCCCGTCTCGGCACTCACCCCTCAGTGCTCCCTGCCTGCAGCCCGCAGCGCCGGCAACGCCGACCTCGGCGGTGAGCGGTACTCCACCGAGACGCCCGGCGCCGACGGCTGCTACCCGAGCGACGGCCGGCCCACCCTCCTCAGGATCGACGACCCCGGCAATGGCGACACCGTCCTGCTCGGCTCCCCCGACATCCTGTACAACCACCGTCTGGACAAGCACGGCAACGCCTCCCTCGCCCTGCAACTCCTCGGCTCCCGCACCCATCTGGTCTGGTACCTCCCTTCGCTCACCGACAGCTCCGCCGCCCAAGACAGCACCGACGGCGACACCGACAGCACGTTCCTCGAACTCATCCCCTCCGGCTGGCTCTGGGGGACGCTCCAACTCACCCTCGCCGCCGCCCTGGCAGCCATCTGGCGCGCCCGTCGGCTGGGCCCCCTCGTCACCGAACGGCTTCCCGTAGCCATCCGCGCCTCCGAGTCAACCGAGGGCCGCGCCCGCCTCTACCGCAAGGTGAACGCCCGCGACCGCGCGGCGTCGGCCCTGCGCTCCGCCACCCGCACCCGCCTCGCCCCGCTCCTCGGCGTCCTTCCGACCGGCGCGCACTCCCCCGCGGCCCTGCTCCCGGCCATCTCGGCCCATCTCCCCACGGGCGACCGGGACCTCAAGGCCCTGCTCTTCGGCCCAGCTCCGGCCAACGACATCGCTCTCGTCCACCTGGCAGACCAACTCGACGCCCTCGAAAGAGAGGTACGCACTTCATGAGCGCCCCGACCCCCGAGACGGCTGAGAACTCGGACCGCGCCCGCACCTCCCTGGAGGCCCTGCGCACCGAGATCGCCAAGGCCGTGGTCGGCCAGGATCCCGCTGTCACCGGACTCGTCGTGGCCCTGCTCTGCCGCGGCCATGTCCTCCTCGAAGGAGTACCAGGCGTCGCCAAGACGCTCCTGGTCCGCACCCTCGCGGCCTCCCTCGAACTCGACACCAAGCGCGTCCAGTTCACCCCCGACCTCATGCCCAGCGACGTCACCGGCTCTCTCGTCTACGACGCGCGCACCGCCGAGTTCTCTTTCCAGCCCGGTCCCGTCTTCACCAATCTCCTTCTCGCCGACGAGATCAACCGCACTCCACCCAAGACCCAGTCCTCGCTCCTGGAAGCGATGGAGGAGCGTCAGGTCACAGTCGACGGCACCCCCCGCCCGCTGCCGGACCCCTTCCTGGTCGCCGCGACCCAGAACCCGGTCGAGTACGAGGGCACCTATCCCCTTCCCGAGGCCCAACTGGACCGGTTCCTCCTCAAACTGACGGTCCCTCTGCCGTCCCGCGAGGACGAGATCAACGTCCTGACCCGGCATGCCGAGGGCTTCAACCCCCGCGACCTCCAGGCTGCGGGTGTGCGCCCCGTCGCAGGCCCCGCCGACCTGGAAGCGGCCCGCGCTGCCGTCTCCAAGACGTCGGTCTCCGCCGAGATCACGGGCTATGTCGTCGATATCTGCCGTGCCACGCGCGAATCCCCCTCACTCACCCTCGGCGTGTCTCCCCGAGGCGCCACAGCCCTGCTCTCCACCGCCCGTGCCTGGGCCTGGCTCACCGGCCGCGACTACGTCATCCCCGACGATGTGAAAGCCCTCGCCCTGCCCACCCTGCGCCACCGGATCCAGCTCAGGCCCGAAGCGGAGATGGAGGGAGTCACCCCCGACTCCGTCATCACCGCGATCCTCAGCCACGTCCCCGTCCCCCGCTGAGGACTGACCCATGGCCCTCACCGGAAGAACCGCACTCCTCGCCGCTCTCGGCTCTCTCCCCGTGGGCATCCTGGCTCCGAGCTGGACCGGGATGCTCGCTGTGAATGCGCCTCTCTCACTAGCAATCTTGTGCGACTACGCCCTCGCGGCGCCAGTGCGAACGCTCCGATTCACCCGAAGCGGTGACACATCAGTTCGACTTGGTGACGCCGCCGAAGTCCAGTTGACCGTCACCAACCTCTCCAACCGCCGACTGCGCGCCCACCTCCGGGACGCCTGGCCCCCGAGCAGCTGGCTCAGCGGCACCGGACAGCGGGCATCCCGGCACAAGCTCACCGTCCCCGCAGGCGAACGCCGACGTATCACTACCGTCCTGCGCCCCACACGCCGTGGCGACCGCCAGGCCGACCGTGTCACCGTCCGCTCGTACGGACCTCTGGGCCTGGCAGCCCGCCAGGGCAACCACAAGGTCCCCTGGACCGTCCGCGTCCTGCCGCCGTTCACCAGCCGCAAGCACCTGCCGTCCAGACTGGCCCGACTACGCGAGCTGGACGGCCGCACCAGCGTCCTCATCCGCGGCCAGGGCACCGAGTTCGACAGCCTCCGTGACTACATCCCCGGTGACGACACCCGCTCCATCGACTGGCGCGCCACAGCCCGCCAGACCACCGTTGCCGTACGCACCTGGCGCCCTGAACGCGACCGCCACATCCTCGTCGTACTCGACACCGGCCGCACCTCAGCCGGCCGGGTCGGGGATGTCCCACGCCTCGACGCGGCCATGGACGCAGCACTACTCCTTACCGCCCTGGCCTCGCGTGCGGGCGACCGTGTGGACCTGCTGGCCTACGACCGCCGCATCCGCGCCCAGGTCCAGGGCCGCTCAGCGGGCGACCTGCTGCCTGCCCTGGTCAACGCGCTCGCTCCCCTCGAACCCGAGCTCGTCGAAACCGACGCCCGCGGCCTCAGCGCCACAGCCTTGAACAGTGCCCCACGCCGGTCCCTGATCGTGCTACTCACCAGCCTCGACGCCGCACCCATCGAAGAGGGCCTGCTCCCCGTTCTCCCCCAGCTCACCCAACGCCACACGGTGCTTGTGGCTTCGGTGGCCGACCCCCACATCCAGCAGATGTCCACCGGCCGAGGCACGATCGAGGATGTCTACGACGCCGCTGCCGGCACGCAGGCCCAGGCTCAGCGCCGCCGCACGGCAGAACAGCTCCAACGCCACGGCGTCACCGTCGTCGATGCGACTCCTGACAACCTTGCGCCTGCCCTTGCAGACGCTTACCTCGCGCTAAAGGCTGCCGGCCGCCTCTGAGAGAGGCGGTGGTATTGCCCCCTAAACGCAGAAAAGCCCCGCACCAAAATGGTGCGGGGCTCTCCCACAAAGATTGTTCGGCGGCGTCCTACTCTCCCACAGGGTCCCCCCTGC
>NZ_JBSFMS010000033.1:0-59344 GCF_053599675.1 Streptomyces sp. NPDC000880
CCAGCGGATACCACCCGCCCATCCCCGGACACCGACCCAAACCGGATAAGAAACCGGTCTGAAGATCACTCTCAAACCACGCCGGTGGATCGAGGTTTAGTCAAGCCGCCTGAACCTCTCCGGCTGCCTTCTCACGGGGGTTGTAGTCCCTCGCGCCGCCCCGACCGCCCGGTACCGCCGTTGGCCGGTACCGCCGCGATCGGGGCGGTCGTGCAGCTGCTGGCCAACGCCATCGAGGAGGGCCCGGGCCTGTCGTTGATGAGTGGCGTGCTGGCCGGTACCGCCTACCGTCTACTGGCCTGGCAGCGGGGCCGACCCGTGGCTAGCGCAGATGCCGGGTGAAGAACTGGGCTGCGGCGTCTCCCGCAAACTGCGGGACGCCGGTGTGCCCGCCCATGTTGGCGTGCAGGGACTTCTCCTTGGAGCCGAAGGCGTCGAACAGGTCCAGGGCTGCCTGCCGGTCGTTCCCTTCGTCGTCCCACTGCAGCAGGACATGCAGCGGAATGGTGACCTGCCGGGCCTCGTCGAACATGGCGCGTGGCACGAAACTCCCGGCGAAGAAACCGGCGGCCACGATGCGCGGCTCGACCACCGCAAGCCGGATGCCGATGGAGATCACTCCCCCCGAGTACCCGACTGGGCCGCCGATCTCGGGCAGCGACAGGAGGGCGTCCAGGGCAGCTTGCCATTCCGGGACCGCCTTTTCGACCAGCGGAAGGATGAGGGCGTCGACGATCTCGTCGCCGACCGGCTCGCCGGCCTCCATCGCCCGGCGCAGGTCGGCGCGGACCTGCTCGGCGGCGGCCCAACGGGGCCGGTCACCGCTCCCGGGGAGCTCGATGGTGGCCGCGGCGAAGCCATCCGCCGCGGCGTGCCGGGCCCGCGCCACCAGTCGGGGGTACATCTTGTGCAGTCCGAGTGGGGGGTGGCCAAGCAGGATCAGCGGCGCCGGTGCGGATGCGGGCGTCCACAGGATGCCGGGGATCTCGCCGAGGGTGAATTCGCGCTCGATGACGCCGTCGTCGAGACGCTGTTCAGAAGTGAAGTGCATGGTCGTGCCTTTCGGGAGGGCTCAGAAACGGCGCTCCCGGACGACCTATCGCCCGACCGTGACCCCAGAGGAGAGCACCCAAGTGAATACGTTCACGGGTACCACCTCCTCGTTCTCTCGCACGGCCTCCGCGAAGGTAGCAGTGGTCGCCGTGGTCCGCCAAACGGGTTTTGCGGAGGCTCCGTGGCCGGATTCCACGAAGCCACTCCGCCAAGGCCGTGTGGTTAAGGGCTTCGGGCCTTGGCCCGGGCCTGGTACAGCTGCGACGATGCCGCCACCAAGAGCCTCCGTGGTGGGCCGGGCGCGCCCCGGGCTCCCGTTCATCACGTACCTCCGCCACCATCCTTGGACATCGAAGTAAGTCCGCCCAGGTCAGCTGATTGATGTGGACTAAGTTGATTGTCAAAGGACACCAGGAACGCCGCGGTGGTCGCCACGAACCGGTCGGCATCGTCGAGCCATGGGAAGTGTCCGGCTCCGGGCTGAACGACGAGCTTGGCGTTCGGAAACAGCCCGGTGAACTCGGCCATCGTGCGATGAGGGGCGCTGCCAGATCAACCTCCTCGGCCAGCAGTAGCACCGGTGGCCCGAACAGTGCGAGCGCCGTGCGGGTGGCATGCGGGTCGAAAGCGCCTTCGGCGCCGAAGGCAGTCGCGGCCTCCTTGTTCTTCTGCCCGTCCTCAGCAGCCTGATGGGCTTGAGCCTTCTCGTCCCAGCGGCCGTAGAAGAACGGCGCGATGGCCTGCCAGAAGTCGTCCGTCGCCCTTGCCGGCAGTGATCGCTTCCAAGGCCGCGAACGCCGCCGGGAAGAACGGCTCGTCCTGGCGGAGCCGCGCAGTCTCGCGCCGGAGGTCCGTCCCAGCGTGTCGGTCAGCGAGCCGCCTCCAGCGCGTGCGGGGCCAGACCGCGTACGAACCGGCGTGCCTCCGCGAGGTTCTCGTGGGCGGCGCGCGCCGCCTGGCGCATATGCTCGCGGCTTTCCGCGGGGCCGCGAAGTCCGCTCCTGGTCGGCCAGTCCGCTCCTGGTCGGCCGGGGCGCGGTCACCGTGACAGCTCAAGATGACCGCGCCGCCCTTCGCTCGACTACCAGGTCGCGCCGGCAGGCTGCCTGGTGGTGGCGTTGAGGCGGTTGAAGAGGTTGGTCACACCGATCATCAGGATGATGGCCGCGAGCTGCCGCTCGTCGTAGTGATCGGCGGCGTCGTCCCAGATCTGGTCCGGTACCGCGTCGGGCCGGTCGGCCAGCGTTGTTCATCCGTGCCTGCATGATTGCTCTCCCTCAGGAAGTTAGTCGTCACTACACCGACGGAACCCGACGGGAGAATGTGACCGGCGCACCACACCAACTTTCCGGCGGGGCTCAGCTCTTCACACGCGATGCCCGCATCGAGGGAAGAAGCAGCGCGACGGTGACTGCGGCCACGGCGAACCCGGCGGGGCCCGCGCTGTACCGTCGCCGTCACCGTCACCATTGCCTTCGAAAGGAATCCGCCGTGACCGTCGAACGCGTAGGCCCGCCCCCGACCGCAGGCGAGCGCGAGACGCTGCGTGCCTTCCTCGACTACCACCGCGCGACGCTCGCCATGAAGACCGAGGGCCTCTCCGACGAGCAACTGCGCCTGCAGTCGATGCCGCCCTCCACGCTCTGTCTGCTCGGTCTGGTGCGGCACATGGCCGAGGTGGAGCGCGCCTGGTTCCGCCGGGTGATCAACGGGGAGGACATCCCGTACGTCTGGTCGGACGAGGGCGACTACCAAGTGGCGTACGACGCGGGCGAGTCCACGCGCGCGGAGGCGTTCGAGGCCTGGCAGACGGAGGTCGAGCACGCCCGCCGGATCGAGGAGCGGGCCCCGTCGCTCGACGTGACCGGCTACCAGGCGAAGTGGGGCGAGGACGTGTCGCTCCGGCTGGTGATGCTGCACCTGATCCACGAGTACGCCCGCCACAACGGCCACGCCGACTTCCTCCGCGAGGGAATCGACGGGACGGTCGGCGTCTGACGGACTGCGACCAACACGCCCTATTCCAAGCCGAATTCGGACGGCAGCGGACGGCTGTGCAGCACGTCCAGCCGGGAGACGGCCCGGGTGAGGACGACGTACAGCCGGTGCAGGCCGCGTGCCTCCGCCGCGGTGATCGCCGCCGGTTCGGCGATGACGACATGGTCGTACTCCAGGCCCTTGGCGACCGTCGCGGGAAGCACGGTGACGCGCGCCTCGGCGGCGAGGTCGTCGGCGGCCGCGGTCGCGATGCCCGCCGCCGCGAGCGCGGCGCGCAGCCGGTGCGTCTCCGGCTCGTCCGCGATCACCCCGACCGAGCCCTCGTGGGCCAGCGCCGCCCGTACCGCGTCGACTGTCGCCGCGGCCAGGTCGTCGACCTTACGAATCGTCAACTCGCCCTCCCCGCGCAGGGACCGGCCGAGCGGCACGTCGACGCCGAGCGCAGGGACCAGCCGGTTGGCGAGGCGCACGATCACCGCAGGGACCCGGAACCCGGCCGTCAGCGGGACCACCACCGCCTGCTCCTTGCCGAGGTGCGCCAGCTGCTCGGGCCAGCTGCGGGCGGCCCACGGTGTGGTGCCCTGGGCAAGGTCTCCAAGCACCGTCAGCGAGCCGAATCCGGCCCGGCGGGCGATCGCGCGGCACTGCATCGGGGAGAGGTCCTGCGCCTCGTCGACGACGATATGGCCGTAGCCCTCGGGGCGTTCGATCAGGCCCGCGAGTTCGTCGAGGAGTACGAGGTCGGCCGCCGTCCACTTCGCCGACCTGTACGAGCGCGGGGGCTTCGTCCAGCGGATCGCGTCCCGCTCCTGCGGCGCAAGCAGCGGGTCGGCGGGGTCGGTGAGCAGGGCCGCCAGCACCTCCTCCGGCTGCGTACGAGGCCAGACGGCGTCGACGAAGGCGGAGACCGCGCGGGCCCTGCCGATCTTCTGCACCCAGGTGTTGCTCACCGGCCCGGACCGGCGCTCCGCCTGGAGCTGGATGGCGCGTACGGCGCGGGTGCGGACGCGTTCGCGCCCGACGGCGTACGGCGGGGCTTCCGCGCGCACTTCGGCAACGATCCGCTCCAGCTCGTCGAGCGGGATGCGCCAGCGGTACGAGCCGTCGGGGACGGCGACCGGTTCGGCGGGCGACGCGACCCTCTCGTACAGCGCGCGGTGCAGCACGGCGGCCATCCGAGCATCGTGCTTGACGGCCACGGCGGCGTCGCTGTCCCGCGCCCGCACCTCGTGGCGGGCGATCTCGTCGTCGACGGTCGACTGCCGGATGCCGATCTCGCCGAGCGAGGGAAGCACTTCGGCGATGTACGAGAGGAAGGTGCGGTTGGGGCCGAGGATCAGCAGTCCGCCGCGCTGGATGCGCTGGGGGTAGGTGTAGAGGAGGTACGCGGCGCGATGCAGACCGACCGCGGTCTTGCCGGTGCCGGGGGCGCCCTGCACACAGACGGATTCGGCGAGTTCGGACCGTACGAGATTGTCCTGCTCGGGCTGGATGGTGGCGGCGATGTCGCGCATCGGGCCGACGCGGGGGCGCTCGATCTCTCCGGCCAGGATGGCGCTCGTGGCCGACTCCCCGGCGGCCAGTCGCTCGTCCTCCAGGCTGGTGAGGTCGCCGGGGTCGCCCTTGCTGAACGGGGCCCAGCCGAAGCGGCGGCGAACGGCGACGCCCTGCGGGTCGCGGGCGCTCGCCTGGTAGAAGGTGCGCGAGACGGGGGCGCGCCAGTCGACGACGAGGGGCGGGGCGGAGGGGTGTTCGGTGATGCGACGGCGGCCGATGTGGTAGCTCTGGCCGTCCTGGTGGTCGAGGCGGCCGAAGAAGAGCGGGCTGTCCGGCTCTTCGGCCAACTCCTTGGCCCAACTGCGGAGTTGGTAACCGAGGACTTCGGCGTCGGCGCCGGAGGCGAATGCGTTCTCGCCGGTGACGACGCGGGTGGCCGCGGCGTCGACCATGCCGGTGAGGGCGGCGCGGCAGGCCTCGTGGTAGGTCCGTTCCTGGTTCAGTTCCGGGTTCAAATCCGGGTTCGGATCCTGGCTGAGGTCATCGTCGAGTGCCGTCATTCCGTCGAGAATAACGCAACTTAGTCACATGTTTAACCGAGGCCCGTTAGCGATTCTGTTAGTGACTATGCGAGGCCTTCGCGCAACTGGTCGAAGGCGAGCCGAGCAGCGGCCACGGCGCCCGGGCGGACCGCGTCGGCGCTCTCCCCCGCCGCGATCCGCCGCCAGTTCTCCTCGGCGAGGATCCGCTGTACGGCGACGATCTGGCCGGCGGCCAGCCGCGCGCGAAGACCGCCGCCGAGGGCTGCGGCCAGCGCATCCTCCGACCTGCCCTGGTACGCGTACAGCCGCGCGAGAAGACTTGGCGTCCCGTACAGCAGCCGGTGATAGGCGAGTACAGCCTCGTCGTCGCTGAGTCCGGTCACCGGATCGGACCGCTCCAGGCCGTCGAGGAAGTGCCTGTGCAGGGCGTCCAGCGGGGAGATCCCGGGCGGCCGGGCGGCGACGACGCGGGCCGCCTCGTCCTCGTGGTCGGCGAACCGGTGCAGCGCGAGGTCCTCCTTGGCGGGGAAGTACCGGAAGAGGGTCGGCTTGGAGACGTCGGCGGCGGCCGCGACCTCTGCGACGGAGACCCGGTCGAAGCCCTTCTCGAGAAAGAGAGCGATCGCCGCGTCCGAGATTGCTTGGTATGTCTGCTGCTTCTTGCGTTCCCGGAGGCCCATCTCACCGCTCATGGCTCCGAGCGTACGCACCCACAGCCGACCAGTTGGCCAATTGACCTCAAGCACACTCGAGGTTTCAGACTTCCGGCAAGCTATCGAGTTGAGGAGTGGGCGGCATGCGCGTGGCACAGGTCAAGGAGTTCGGAGGCCCGGAGGTACTGGTCACGACCGAGGTCCCGGATCCGGTGGCGGGTCCGGGGGAGGCGGTCGTCGCCGTCTTTGCGGTGGACACGATTTTCGTGGAGACGCAGATCCGGTCCGGCACCTTCGGCAAGCACTTCCCGGTCCAGCCGCCGTACGTACCGGGCGGCGGCATCGCCGGCACGGTACGAGCGGTCGGCGAGGGGGTGGACGAGGCATGGATCGGCCGCCGCGTGATCACTTCGCTCGGCTTCAGCGGCGGCTACGCGGAGCAGGCGGTGGCCTCAGTGGCCAAACTGGTCCCCGTCCCGGACGGCCTGGAGCTGCGCGAGGCGGCGGCCTTGGTACACGACGGCGTCACCGCGACGGCGCTCCTGGAGTCCACCGGCCTGGGGACGGGCGACCGGGTGCTGATCCTGGGCGCCTCGGGCGGCATGGGCACGCTGCTGGTCCAGCTGGCGAAGGCCGCGGGTGCGGAGGTCGTTGGGGTGGCACGGGGCGAGCTGAAGACGTCCCTGGTACGGGACTTGGGCGCCGACGCGGTGGTGGACGCCACGTCCCCCGACTGGGTCGCCCTGGCCCGTACGGCCCTTGGCCCGTCGGGCGCCGACGTGGTCCTGGACGGCGTCGGCGGCGACCTGGGCCTGGCGGCCTTCCCCCTGACGGCGGACGGCGGCCGCTTCTCGGCCCACGGCGCGGCGACGGGCGACTTCGCCCCGGTGGACGCGGCGGAGGCGGAGCGCCGGGGCATCAGACTGCTCGGCATCAGCGACGTCCAACTGTCGGACGAGGAGTACGTCCGCCTGGCGGCCAAGGCCCTGACGGAGGCATCGGCGGGGCGCCTGCACCCGGTGATCGGCGGCGAGTTCCCCCTGGAACGGGCATCGGAGGCACACGCGGCGATCGAGGAGCGGGGGCTGCGGGGGAAGGTGCTGCTGACGACGTGAGCGGGTGGGGGTGAGGGGGCGGGGAGGGAGCGGGCAACCCCCGCCCCCTCACCCCCGACGCTTGTGGATCAGGACCTCGATCCCGTCCAGCACGCGGTCCAGGCCGAAGCCGAACTCGAAGTCCGGCTCGTCCGGTTCGTACATCACCTCGGACTCCAGCATCCGCGCCACCGCCGGAAAGCGGGCCGGGTCCGCCAGGCGCTTCAGAGTGGTGGCGTACCGGCGCATGACCTCCTCCGGCGAGCCGCCGCTCGCCTCGATCGCTGCGTCCAGGTCCGCCATCAGCAGCGCCTCGTTCCGTACAAAGCCGCTGACCAGAAGGATCACAGAGATCTTCTCGCCCTCACTCAGTCCCGTCTCCTCCAGCGCGACGAGACCCCGCTCCCACCAGGCCACCGAGTTGGGTGTGGCGGGCGGACCCGAGACCGGGATGCGCAGCACCCACAGGTTCCGGTGGAACACCTCGCGCTGCGCCCAGGCCCAGGCCGCGAGCGCCTCCCGCCAGCCACCGCCGGGCTCCGGCGGGGCCGGCGGCGGGCCCCACACCGCCTCCTGCATCAGGATGTAGAGCTCGTCCTTCGCGGCGACGTACCGGTACAGCGACATCGTCGAGACGCCCAACTCCTTGGCGACCCGCCCCATGGAGACCGCCGCGAGCCCTTCCGCCGCCGCGACGCCCACCGCCGCCTCGACGATCCGGTGCAGGCTGAGTCCCGGCTTCGGCCCCTTCGCGGGGCGTTCGCGCAGGCCCCATGCGGCTTCAATGCTGGCGGGCAAGCCGCTCTCGCCGCGAGTACTGCCCGTGCGGCCGGTACCGGTCTTGCCGCGAGCACCGCCCGTACCGGTCTTGCCGCCGCTGCCGTGCGCCGCCATCACTCTCCGCTTTCTCCCGCCCCCCGGCATCTCCCGCCTGACGCACATCCTAGTAATGCGTAACCCTTACACAGTAATGCGTATGTCATACGCAGAAGGGGAGTGCGGCAACCCATGACCCAGTCACCGGCCATCGAGGCCACCGGCCTCACCAAGGCCTACGGAAAAGTCAGAGTCCTCGACGGCGTCGACCTGCGCGTCGAGCGCGGCGCCGTCTTCGCCCTGCTCGGCCCGAACGGCGCCGGCAAGACCACGACCGTGCGAATCCTCGCCACCCTCACCACCGCCGACGCGGGCCACGCGCGCGTCGCCGGGTACGACGTCGTCGACGACCGCGCCCGCGTGCGCCGCGCCATCAGCCTGACCGGCCAGTTCGCCGCGATCGACGAGAAGCAGACGGGCGAGGAGAACCTCCGCATGATGGCCCGCCTCAGCGGCCTGTCCCGCGCGGCTGCCCGCAGCCGCGCGGCCGAACTCCTCGAACGGTTCGACCTCAACGACGCGGGCCGCCGCCAGACCGGGACGTACTCGGGCGGGATGCGCCGCCGCCTCGACCTCGCGGCCGGCCTGGTCGGCGACCCGGAGGTCGTTTTCCTGGACGAGCCGACGACCGGCCTCGACCCGCGCAGCCGTCAGGAGCTCTGGCAGGTGGTGCGCGACCTCTCGACGCGCGGCGCCACGGTCTTCCTCACCACTCAGTATCTGGAGGAGGCCGACCGCCTGGCGGACCGCATCGCGGTCGTCGACGGCGGACGGCTGGTGGCGGAGGGCACGGCGCACGAACTCAAGGCCCGGGTCGCCGGCCACCGCCTCGACCTCGTACTCAACAACACGGCGGCGTACTGGCGGCTCGAGTCACACGCGGTCCACCGCTCCCCCGAGACGCTCACCCTCGGCCTCCCGACGGACGGCACGGCGGCCCAGGTCCGCGCTCTCCTGGACGAGGTCGACCCGGAACGCCGTGACGTGGCGCGCTTCGCGCTGCACACGGCGACGCTGGACGACGTGTTCCTGGCCCTGACCCACACTGCGCCCAGCAACGCCGTAACCGGAGCCTCCGCCACCGGCAAGGAGCCGACCCATGCCTGACGTACTCGCACCCGCCGTGCTCACACCCGCGCTCACGATGACCGGCCGCAGCATCATGAGCGCTCGAACGTCAGCACGCGGACCGTGCCGCCGACGACCGGAACCAGCTCGTGTACGCGGACATCACCTGGCGGAGCGTAGGCACACTCCGCAGGGCCAGCGGTTCCTGTGCCGCCGCCAGGGCCCGTTGGAGCTTCCAGGCCGCGCGCGGCAGCATCCGCCAGTTCGGTTCCGGGCCGGGGCCCAGTGCCAGCGCCGTTCGAATCACATCGGTGAAGACGGACTGCGTCCGCTTGTATGCGAGCAGGTGCGGGAGATCCCGGTGCCAGTTCAGCGAACTCCCCGGGAGGACGCACTCCACCTCCGCCTGCCACAGTTTGGCGATACGGACCTCCTCGCGCTCCGGGTAGCGCATCAGATGGAGGTGGGTGGCCAGCTCGTAGAGCGGATCTCCGATCATGGCGAGCTCCCAGTCGATGGTCCACAGATCGCCAGGGCCGTCCACGATGAAGTTGTGCCAGTGCAGGTCGCCATGGATCAGCACGAACGGGCGGTCCGTGAGCTGCTCCCCTTGCGCCCTGAGCCTCTCCAACGCCGCGCCGCACACGCCGAGCTCCTCAAAGAGCGTGCCGTACCGGTCGGCGTGGCGGACGTAGACCTGGCGCTCGGTGAAGTGGATCAACCGGTCCAGGAACGCGGTCGAGTCGCCGTCCGGCGACCGGTCGTCGGGATGGCAGATACGTTCAACCTTGTCGAACTCATCCGTCTTGATCGCGACCAACTCACGGAAAAGTTGGCAGAGTTGGCCGATGTGCCGAGTCGAGAGCGTCCGGCCGCGCAGCGGGCCGCTGCCGAGCGTCCTGCCTTCGATGAACCCCTGCAGGTGGAAGTCCCCGAGATCGACGCACCCCGGAATCCGCTCGATCCGGTCCTGCAACGCGACGAGCAGGCGCTCCTCGGATTCGAAGCATCTGCGGTCGAACCAGAGCAGCCCAGGACGCGGTTCACGGAGTTTGCCACGCGCGAAGCGTGCGCTCAGCTGGTTCTCGGCAGGGAGTGGGAAGGCGTACGCCTCATGGTGGTACCCCTTGAGAGGCCCCTCGACTTCCTGGCCATCTCTGCTCAGCCCGGCGGCTCGCCGGCGAACCTCGGATGCCTCGTCGACTTTCATCGCTGGTGCCCTCGGATGGTGGTCCGGATCAGTGACTGATCTGAGGAAGTTACACTCCCGGCTGGTGCTGCTGGGACAGCATTCGGCGATGTCACTCTCCGAGCAGCAACGACTCCGCCGCGTTTGACCAGCGCAAATCGAACAGTAGGAGTAGCTGCTCGAGGTACGCCTCACCCCGGCTACCGCTCCTCTCGTGACTCCGAGGGCGCCCAGGAAAAAGTCATTCCCCCCGTGGACCGGGGGTGACGGCCTCGGGAACCGGCAGCAGCTCGGAGATGCTGCCGACGATGACCTGCGCACCTGCGCCCGCCAGCCGTCCGCGCGTCGCCTTGTTACGCGCGTAGCCGAGAAAGGGCACTTCGAGGCTCTTGGCAGCCTCGTAGTCCGCGACCGAGTCCCCGATCATCAGGGATTCGGTCGCGGTCGCGCCGGTGGTCTTCAGCGCCCGTTTGAGGCAGTCCGGATCCGGCTTGAGCAATTGCGGGTCGGGCATACGGCCGTGCACGTGCTCGCCGAAGAACCCCTCGAGCCCCTCACGTTCGAGATACTGCAGCACCGCCCTCGCGGAGTTGTTCGTCGTAATAGCAAGTTTGGTACCGGCTGTGCTGAGCCGGCGTATCAACTCGTCCGCGCCCTCGGTCGCGGTCGCCGTCGCCGCCGCCAGGAGCTCCTCCGAAGTGAGCATCTGCTCCAGCTCCTTCACCACCGCGCCACTCTGCTCCACCCTGGCGGCTCCACTCAGGATGGCCTGAGGGTCGTCAAAGGATTGCCAGGTCACCATCACGTCATCCGGGAAATGCGGCACGGCCCAGGCTCTGAGCCGGTCGGCGATTCCCGGTGCCGGGTGCCGGCCGAACAGGTGACACAAGGGGCCGTCAAAATCGAAAAGGACGCACTTGGCCATGGCGAGGAGTTCGCGCGGGTCTGTCGTCACGTGCGAGTCAGTCACGTCGCTCCGTCCGTCGGGGCAGAGGGCGGCTTGCCTGTGCCGTCACTCCTCATACTGCCCGTAACTGCCGTTGGCAGTAGCGCAGTTGAGGAGGTGCGGAAATGTTCACATCGGTGAAGGATTGAAGCTGGTGCTGCGACGATCAGTTGTCGAGCGTGATCTCCGTGGCGATCGTCCCCCACAGACCATCGAACCACGCCTGTGACTGCGTCACGAAGGCCTCGTCCCTCTTTCCCCCGCCCCGTTCGAAGCGGAAGAGCATCGAATCCATGCCGAGCGCGTCGTAGATCTCGATCGGCGTGTCGTCGAACTGCTCCTCGCGCCGCTTGACGGTGTAGTACGCGAACAGCGCCTCGGAGCCATTGAGCAGATAGAGCTTCGTGGTCGGGGTGAAGGGCAGCGCCTTCAAGGTCACTTCGACGTCGATGCTGCGCGTGCTGCGCAGGACACGGAGGTTGTGTCGCAGAAAAGTGCCTTGGTTGTTGCGGTTGGTCAGCCACTGCTCATGCACCCGTGGGCCGTCGTCGGACTTCTCCTCCGCCGGGCGCGGAAAGGCAAGCTTCAAGTCGCGCGAGGGCACCATCAACCGGACCTTCACCGTCTCGGGCGTGACCTTGCCCGAGCGGATGAGCTGCAGCGGCTCGGCGACCGCCAGGTTGAGGGACTCCGCGGTCAGACAGACCGCGTCGATGCTGACGTGGGGCGCCCCGAAAGCCTCCATGATGCGGGGCCCCAGAGCGGCAGCGGTCTGTTGTGGCTCTCCAGCGGCCTCGGTCCGGCCGGGCGGGAGTTCGGCGATACGGGCCGGGGCCCCCCTGGTCCTGCCGGTCAGCAGCCCGGCGTCCTCAAGGAGCCGCAGCGCCTGCCGGATCACTCCCCGCTCCACGCCGAACTCGTCGGACAGGCTCTCCTGCGTCGGCATCCGGCCACCGGCCTTCATGACGCCGTTGCGGATGCGCTCGCTGAGGATGCCCGCCACTTCGCCGGGCGAGGGCGGCGCGGGTCTGGTGCCGTTCACGGTGACGTTCACTCCACTGCGCTCATGGGTCACAACAGAACGCTACAACTTCCAACCATCTAGCGGAAGTTCATTTGAAGTTGTTTATGAACTGCAACCAAGTGGGGACAACTTCAATGAAGTTGGTCACCAACTCAGTCAAGCTGGTGAAGCGCCGCCGCACACTCCAGCCCACCCGTCCACCGCCGTACGGGTGACGCTCGCGGATCCCGGTCGCTTCCCTTGTGCCGCTCCACTCCCCACCCATGAGGAGGGACAGCCATGCCCTTGATCACCCTCGTAGCCGAGCAGTATGTGCAGTGGCGGTTCGGCATTGTGGCCGCGCTGGGATTCGCCCTGGTGACCATCGGACTGAAGGTCGAGAACGCCACCTGCACCAGCGTCGGCGGCATCCTTGTGGTGCTGCCCGCGGTGCAGGCCGGCGCCTGACCGGCCTGATCGGTCGCTCGCCCGGCCGCTCGCCCGGACGTCAGAAGATGTCCGGGCACCAAGGCCGCCTCGGCGTACGGAACACCCCGTCCGCCACCGCAGCCGCCCCCGGCGTCCCCTCGTCCACGCGGCCCAGTGCCGCCAGCCGGACCGCCGACTCGTCGCCGAGGAACAGCGCACCCAACTCCCGAACGTCCAAGGTCAGATCGGGCGACTCGGTCGAGGGCACGCAGACTGCGCCCTCCGGTGAGGCGTCCAGGCGGAAGCGGCCGCCATCGAGGCCCAACCCGTCGTGAACCTCCAGGACCAGGATCGCGGCAGCCGTGTACGTACGCGCCTCCAGCGCCCGCGCCACATCCAGGATCCGCACCCACAAGAAGTCCGCGTGCGTCAGGATCCTCGCCGCCCGCGGGTCCGGGAGCAGCTGCGGGAGCAGGTCGTCCGGGGCGCGGTGGCCCGACTTGACCGTGGTGATCCAGTCCACCGAGCAGACGTAGTGCCACAGCGCACGCTCCGCCGCCGGCGTCAGCGCGAGCAGTTCGCGTACCGTCGCCGTGTTCAGCGGCTGCTTGGCTTCACCCCACTTGTCGTCCGCCTGGTAGGCGACCAGGCCCTCGACCTCTCCGGACGCCGCGCGGTAGACCGCGTAGAACGGCTCCGTCCACGGCTCGCCCGGCAGCTGCGCCTGGCCCGTGTTGCGCTGCCACCAGCGGTCGTCGCGGCTCACCACGCCCGGCTGCCTGGCCGCCAGCCGTGCATGCATTTCCGGGCCGAGCTTGCGTACGTCCGTGGCGTCCACCAGGTCGATACGGCCGCCGTCATCCGGGCCCGACCAGCGCCGGTCGAGGCCCGTGCGCGGGACGTCGACCGCCCACTCGGTGATCCAGGCGGCGGGACCGTAGCCGTACCGCCCGTAGATCGGGTACTCCGCGGCGATCAGCGTGGACACGATGTCGCCGCGCTCCTTCGCCTCGGCGAGGTCGGCGGTGATCATGCGGCTGAGCAGGCCGCGGCGGCGGTGTGTGGGCGATACGGTGACGTTGGAGACGGCGTTCGCGGGGAGCGCGGCGCCCCCCACCGCCGTGAGTTGCTGCGCGAACGAGCGGTACGTCGCCACACATCGACCGTCGTCGAACGCGCCGCGCACCCGCGGCAGGTCGGTGTGCGCCCTGCGTGAGGTCACCTCTTCGTCCGAGATCACCGGCGGCCGCAGAAGTCCTGTGTTCAGGGCACGCAACCAGTCGGGGTACTCGGACTCGGTGATGACGCGGGTTTCGACACTCATGCGGCCCACGCTAGGCCGAACGCCGACCGGCCCGCATCCGAGTTTCGACCAGGGAAAATGTCTCAGAACGCCGCGCGGATCGCTCCTACCTCCACGCCGCCCCCCAGCAGCGGCATGTGCCCGATCCGGCCCACCACCGGCGAGTCCACTCCCATCACCTCGAGCGCACGGCCCAGCACCGGGCCCAGCGCCCGCGTCGCGCCGTCGTCGACTTTGAAGGCCAGCGCGCGGCCGTCCGCCAGTGCCACCGCCTGGACCGCCTCCGCGCCCATCTTGGAGAGCGCGCCCGGCACCTCGCGCATCAGCCAGGTGTCGGGGCGGCGCGTGCCCGCCACGTACTCGGGGTGGGCACGCATCGCGTCCGCGACCCGGCGCTCGGCCGAGCCCGGCTGGGCGAGCACGAAGTGGCGGAAGGCGCGCGCCAGGCCGGTCAGGCTGATCGCCATCAGCGGTGCGCCGCAGCCGTCCGTGCCGACGGCCGCGACCCGTTCGCCGGACGCGTCCTCGACCACCGCGTGGACCCGCTGCTGGATCGGGTGCGCGGGGTCCAGATAGTTCTTCCGGTCCCACCCGTTCAGCGCGCAGGCCGCGAGCATCGCCGCGTGCTTGCCGGAGCAGTTCATGGTGACCCGGTCCCGGACCTGGCCCCTGGCGAGATATGTCTCGGCCTCGACCGGGTCGAGCGGCAGGTGCGGCGGAGTCTGCAGTTCGTCCGCCGACAGTCCGTGCTCGGCGAGCATCTTGCGTACGAGATCGAGGTGAAAGCTTTCGCCCGAGTGGCTCGCTGCGGCCAGCGCCAGGCGCTCGCCGGAGAGGTCGAGCCCGGCCCGCAGTACGGCGGCGGCCTGCAGGGGCTTGCTGCTGGAGCGCGGGAAGACCGGCGCGGACGGGTCCCCGAGTGTGAGTTCCACACTGCCGTCCGCCGCCAGGACGACGAGCGACCCGCGGTGATAGCCCTCGACAAAGCCGGAACGTACGACTTCGGCGAGGACGGGGGGTATGGCGGTGCGGTCGGCGGTGGAGCTCATCGTCGGCCTTCCGGGGCAGGGACCCGCTCCCGGAAGGATCGGCTCCAAGGAATCGGAACCGCTTCAGGTAAGCAGGTCGTCCACTTGTGCTTCGCCTTCACGGTACCTGCGGGCGATCTCCGCACTGCAGTCGTCGGCCGTCCGCTGCAGCAACTGACGGCGGCGCGAGACCTGCTGCTCGTAGCGGATCAGCCGCCCCATGGCCGCGTCCAGCTCCTCGTCCGTACGGGCGTCCAGGTCGGAGAGCTCGACCTCGGAGAGCATGTCGGCGGCCAGTCGCCGGTACTCCTCGCTGTGCGGCGTGGAGAGCGTCACATGGCGGGCGGACGAGCGGTGCCGCGAAGGCGCGTCGGCCAGGATCTCCGACAGGCGGTCTACGACCGGGGCCTCCGGAAGAACCGGGGTCTGAGGGTCGCTGCGCCGGGCCAGCTCGGCCCGCAGAATGTCGATCCGACCCTGCAGCAGCCGCCGCACATAGCTGAGGTCCGCCTCGTCGCGGTGCGAGTCCCGGCGCAGCGTGCGCAGCTCCGGCAGTCGCAGCGTGGGGAGTTCGTGTTGCGGGGGTTCCGGCAGGCCGCCCGTGCCGCGCTGCAGTGGCGGCCGCGCGGCACAGGCCATGGCTGTCGGCAAAGCGGGAATCGACGTGGAAGCCGATGCGGGAATCGATACGGGACCGGGCGACTGCCCGGCGCCAGATGTACTCATATGCGTTGTCCGTCCCCTCGACCGGTGCATGGGTCTCCCCAGGCCCGAAGGGCCTGGGGGAAGCACCGCCTCGTTGCATCGTGCCACCCCGGAACCTCCCGACGCAGGTGCTCTGCACCCGTTCAGCCCCAGATAGGTTGGTCTGTATGCGTGCAGTGGTGCAGAGGGTCGACGGCGCGAGCGTCGTCGTGGCGGGCGAGACGGTCGGCGAGATCGTCGGCGAAGGGCTGTGTGTGCTGGTGGGAGTCACCCACGAGGACACCACGGAGAAGGCGGCGCAGCTGGCCCGCAAGCTCTGGTCGGTCCGGATTCTGGAGGGCGAGAAGTCCTGCTCGGATGTGAATGCGCCCTTGCTGGTGATTTCGCAGTTCACTCTCTACGGGGACGCCCGCAAGGGCCGCCGCCCCACCTGGAACGCGGCGGCAGCCGGCGATGTGGCCGAGCCGCTGGTCGACGAGGTGGTGGCGCAGCTGCGGGCGCTGGGGGCGCGTGTGGAGACGGGCCGCTTCGGGGCGGACATGCGGGTCTCGCTCACCAACCACGGCCCGTTCACGGTGATCGTGGAGATCTAGCGCTCGACGACCGGCTCAAGGCCTGGCGACCGGCGACCGGCTCAGGGCTCGACGACCGGCTCCTGCGCGGCCGCCGTGTCGCCCGCCAGCAGCTCCGCGTCCACCGGCACATTGCGCTTGATCAGCGCCAGCGCGATCGGGCCGAGTTCGTGGTGGCGGGCGGACGTGGTCACAAAGCCCAGCTGACGGCCCTCCGCACCCTCCGACGCGAGCCGGACCGGGGTGCCCGGGCCGGGCAGGTGCACCTCGCTGCCGTCCAGGTGCAGAAAGACCAGCCGGCGCGGCGGCTTCCCCAGGTTCTGGACGCGCGCGACGGTCTCCTGGCCGCGGTAGCAGCCCTTCTGGAGATGAACGGCGCTGCCGATCCAGCCCAGCTCGTGCGGGATGGTGCGGTGGTCGGTCTCGAAGCCGACACGGGGGCGGTGGGTCTCGATGCGCAGTGCTTCGTACGCGAGGATTCCGGCGACCGGGCCGTTCTCGGCGGCGTACGACTCGAGGTCGGCGCGCGGCAGAAACACATCGCGGCCGTACGGGGTCTCGCGTACGACAGCGCCGTCCGGCACCTGCGCGATGGAGCCCGCGGGTAGGTGCACGACCGCGAACTCCTCGGTGCGGTCGGCCACGTCGACCTGGTAGAAGAACTTCATCGAATCCAGGTAGCCGATCAGCGCCTCCTGCGTGCCCGGCTCGACGTGCGCCCAGACCGTCTCGCCGTCGTCGACGAGATACAGTGCGTGCTCGATGTGGCCGTGCCCGGAGAGGATCAGCGCCTCGGTGGCCTGGCCGGCCGGGAGGTCGCTCATGTGCTGGGTGAGCAGCAGATGCAGCCAGCTCAGCCGGTCGTCACCGGTGACGGTGACAACACCGCGGTGCGAGAGGTCGACAAGGCCGGTGCCGTCAGCGAGGGCGCGCTGCTCGCGGAACAGATCTCCGTAGTGCGCGGCCACACCTTCGTCGGGTCCTTCGGCGGCCACGGCACCGGGCAGGGACAGCAGGGGACTTTTCATACAGGTAAGCCTACGACTCGGTAGTTGAAGCATCAGCAGCACACGTCTTGCAGCGGCCGAAGATCGCGAAGTGCTTCATGTCCGTCTCGAAGCCGAAGGTCTCGCGCAGTTTAGCCGTGAAGTCGGCGGCGACTGCGACATCCGCCTCGATCACGTTCGTACAGTCCCGGCAGACCAGGTGGAGATGGTGGTGGCGGTCCGCGAGGTGGTAGGTGGGGGCGCCGTGCCCGAGGTGGGCGTGGGATACCAGGTCGAGCTCTTCGAGGAGCTCCAGGGTGCGGTAGACGGTGGAGATGTTCACGCCGGACGCGGTCTTGCGGACCTCGGAGAGGATGTCGTCGGGCGTCGCGTGCTCAAGGGTGTCGACGGCTTCGAGAACAAGCTGGCGCTGCGGGGTCAGCCGGTAGCCGCGCTGCCGCAGATCGCTCTTCCAGTCGATGCTCACCACGCGTCCAGTGTAGGCGGGGGCTGAGCCACGGGGACCCCCCGAAGTGTCGCTCGGCAACAGACCCGCCCCCTATGCCCTGGCGCGCGTAGGGGGACCCGTGAGAAGGAGGACGAGCGGGCCTGAATCGGCCTCGGGTTACTTGAAGAAGGTGATGCCGTCGTCGGGGAGGTCGCCGAGGTCCTTGGCCCACGCCTCGACCTGCTCCGGGGAGACGACCTTCTTCAGATGCGCCGACATGTACGGCCGCAGCGGGACCTCCGGAGTGGACTTCTCGCCCACCCACATCAGGTCGCCCTTCACGTAGCCGTAGAGACGCTTGCCACCGCTGTACGGGCCCGAGGCCGCGGTGCGCGCCACCGCGTCCGTCACCAGGTCGATCTGCGGCTTCTGGTCGGCGAGCTCGCCGTACCAGATCTCGACGACGCCCTGGTCACGGGCCATGACGACTTCGATCTTGCGGTCGGAATCGATACGCCAGTAGCCGGACTCGGACTCCAGCGGGCGGACCTTCTTGCCGTCGGCGTCGAGCACCCACGTGTGCGAGACGTACTCGACGAAGTCCCGGCCGTCGTGACTGAAGGTGACCTCCTGGCCGAAGTTGCACTTCTCGGCGCCGGGGAAGTCGGATACGCCCACGCCCTCCCAGTTGCCGAGGAGGAAGGCGAGGGGGACGAGGTCCGGGTTCAGGTCGGACGGAATCTCGATCATGAGAGCTCTGGCGATCTGTAGATACGAGTGTTACTAGCGCTGACCCTGGTACAGCTTCTTCACGGTCAGACCGGCGAAGGCGGCGACGCCGACGCAGACCAGGACCAGCAGGGCTTCGAAGAATGCCACAAGCACGGGTGCTCCTCGGGATGAGCGATGGGCGGGAAAAGGGCCGTGCCCAGCCTAATGGGTGGGGGCCGCGCCCTGACTGCGAGGTGTGTGCGACGGGCCGCCCATTACAGTTCGGTGCATGGCGAAGAAGCTCGTGATCAAGGTGACCGCCGGCGCGGACGCGCCCGAGCGCTGCTCGCAGGCCTTCACGGTGGCGGCAGTCGCCGTGGCCAGCGGAGTGGAGGTGTCGCTCTGGCTGACCGGCGAGTCCGCGTGGTTCGCGCTGCCGGGGCGGGCGGCGGAGTTCGAACTGCCGCATGCGGCGCCGCTGCCGGATCTGATCGAGTCGATCCAGGCCGCGGGGCAGATCACGCTGTGCACGCAGTGTGCGGCGCGGCGCGACATCACGGAGAAGGATGTGCTCGACGGCGTACGGATCGCGGGCGCGCAGGTCTTCGTCAGCGAGATCATGCCGGACGGCGTCCAGGCCCTCGTCTACTGACGGCGCTCAGTTCCTCGCGGCGCTCAGTTACTGGCGGCGCTCATTGGTTGTTGCGGCGCTTCTTGCCGTCCAGCTCGTCCCACCACTCGTCGGACTTGGGGTCCCCGGACGGGTCGTCCCACCAGCGGTCGTCGGGCCCCCGCCGGTTCGCGACCATCGCGGCGAACGGTGGGATGACCATGGCGACGACGCACATGCCGACGGCGACGGGAATGGACCACAGGCGCACCACGGCCCAGGCGGAGACGAAGAGCGCCAGGCACGTCCCCATCAGCAACAAGTAGGCGTGGCGACGTCGCGCGTACATGCTTCAAGCGTACGACCGAAGGGCCGCACCCCGTTCAGTGGCGTCCAACCCCTGGGGTGCGGCCCTTCGGCCGGTACGTGGTGAATCAAACGGCGATGGCTACCTCAGCCAGGCCGCCGGTCTGCGCGACGACAGTGCGGTCCGCCGTGCCACCCGGAACGAGAGCGCGCACCGTCCACGTGCCCTCGGCCGCGTAGAAGCGGAACTGTCCGGTCGCCGAGGTCGGGACCTCGGCGGTGAACTCGCCCGTCGAGTCCAGCAGGCGGACGTAACCGGTGACGGGCTCGCCGTCACGGGTCACGCTGCCCTGGATGGTCGTCTCACCGGGCTTGATCGTCGAAGCGTCGGGGCCGCCGGCCTTTGCTCCACACATAGGGGTCGTCCTTCGGGGTCAGAGGGGGGTTACTTGTTGGCGCCGAGCTCGATCGGCACGCCGACGAGGGAGCCGTACTCGGTCCACGAGCCGTCGTAGTTCTTGACGTTGTCGACACCGAGCAGCTCGTGCAGGACGAACCAGGTCAGCGCGGAGCGCTCGCCGATGCGGCACAGGGCGATGGTGTCCTTCGCCAGGTCGACCTGCTCGTCCTCGTAGAGGGCCTTGAGCTCGTCGTCCGACTTGAAGGTGCCGTCGTCGTTGGCGTTCTTGGACCACGGGATGTTGCGGGAGGTCGGCACGTGGCCGGGGCGCTGCGACTGCTCCTGCGGCAGGTGGGCAGGGGCGAGCAGCTTGCCGCTGAACTCGTCGGGCGACCGGACGTCGACGATGTTCAGGTTGCCGATCGCAGCCACGACCTCGTCACGGAAGGCGCGGATCGAGGTGTCCTGGGGCTTGGCCTTGTACTCGGTCGCGGCGCGCTCGGGCACCTGAGCGCCGTCGACGAGGTCGCGGGAGTCCAGCTCCCACTTCTTGCGGCCGCCGTCGAGGAGCTTGACGCTGTCGTGGCCGTAGAGCTTGAAGTACCAGTACGCGTACGAGGCGAACCAGTTGTTGTTGCCGCCGTAGAGGACGACGGTGTCGTCGTTGGCGATGCCCTTCGCGGACAGGAGCTTCTCGAAGCCCTCCTGGTCGACGAAGTCACGGCGGACGGGGTCCTGAAGGTCGGACTGCCAGTCGATCCGGACGGCGTTCTTGATGTGGTTCTTGTCGTACGCAGAGGTGTCCTCGTCGACCTCGACGATGACGACCTTCGGGTCGTCGATGTGGGCCTCGACCCAGTCGGCGTCTACCAGTACGTCGCTGCGGCTCATGCTCTTTCTCCTCCGGGGCAGTGTGCGGCGGGTGATGCGAAGAGGGGGTTGTGCAGGTACGCGAACGCGCGGCGTACGGCACAGGGTGTGGCCCTTGGGGTCCCCCCGGACGAAGTCCGGCGGAGGCCAATGGGCCCGGGGTATACGGGAGTCGAGCTCCCGCTCAGAAAGCGCGACAGAGCATGGCGGCGACGCGGCACAGGTCTACTGCCCGCCGCTTCGTGAGATCCGCCTGTCGCTTCATGTGTCCGATCGTAGGGACGAGTCGGCCGCAATGTCACCGGCGTGTCGGATACTGAGACGCGATCATCCATTATGTGGGACAAGAGAAGCCCGGACGCTCCGTGCGAGTCTCGGGGGCGAATTGCACCTGGCCGCCTTCTACCCAGCGGACAGGGCCGTCTCACCATGCGGCCGAGTGCAGCGAGCGTACAGAGGAAATTGCCTCGCCCCCGCCCCTTCGCGCTGCTGCCCTCGACCTCCCCCGGACTTCCGGGGGCCCAGGCGGGCTGAACTTGCAGCGAGGGGTGCGGTCCAGCCGGCCGGCGAGGGGCGGGTCCAGGCCCTGTCCGGGCCTAGCCGGCCAGCGAGACGTTCGTACCCGTACCCGCGAACCGCAGTCCGGCATCCGTCGCCTCGACCTTGTCGAGCTTGATGCTCGACGGCATCCCGGCGATCTTCAGGTCGTAGTCGACGGCCTTGCGCAGCGTCCCGTCGAAGCCGGGGACCGGCAGCTTCGGCAGCTCCTGGGCCCTCAGCTGAACCGTGCTGCCGCCCGTGAGCGCGACCGTGCTGTACGCGCTGACCGTGCGGCCCTTGAGCAGCCCCTGCACAGCGCCGGGGACCGGGACGCCCGCGCCTTCGAGCAGGTCGGCGAGCGGTCCGGTGACCTTGACCTGACCCTTGGCCGCCCGGTCGGGTCCCGCGTAACTGATCGTGGCGCCCTTCGGCGCGGCCTTGGTCAGGTCGGCGTAGGAGATCCGGGCGGAGCCGTCGGCCCGGTCCGCGACGGCGGAGGAGAAGCTGCTGTTGATCCGTACGCTACGCAGCTCTGCCCTGACCTCGGTGACGTTGACCGCGTGGCCGCCCGCTGTGGCGGTGATGCCGGCCAGGCTGACGTCCACCTCGTCGAGCACCTTGCCCACCACCTGGGTGAGGAAGGGGAAGCCCTTGATCGAGATCTTCGGGGTCGAGCCCAGTCCCTGGCTGCTCTTGATCTTGTCGGCGGCTTCGGATTCCGCCATGTTGACCGCTATCCGGTCGGCGGCGACAAAAATGCCGCCGATGATCACGGCGATGATCAGCAGTATTCGCAGTGCGCGCATTGCTCGGTGTCCCCCACCCTGGTCCGTCTGGCCCCCCGTGACGCCCGCGAGCCTAACCAGTCCGGACGACGCCATGCCTTGAATGATCGACGTTTGGGTGGGGTCCTTTGGTTCCCGCCGACGGCACAGGGCCGCCCGTCACGCAAAGGGCTCATCACACCCGGGCCCGTCACACCAGGGCGCGGCCGATCAGGTAGACGGCGGGGGCCGCGGCGGTCAGCGGCAGGGCCACGCCCGCCGTCATATGGACGAAGCGGGACGGGTAGTCGTAGCTCGCGACCCGCAGCCCGATCAGCGCGCAGCCACCCGCGGCGAGGCCCAGCAGCGCGCCCTTGGCGCCCATGCCGGTGAGGCCGCCGGCCGCGATGCCCGCACCGGCCGCGGCCAGCAGTGCCACGGCGACGGACGCGACGCCCGGCAACGGCAGGGCACGGGCCAGGACGGCCACGGCGACCGCGATCCCGCCGACCACAACAGCGTCGTCGGGACCCGCGAGATGCCCGGTCGCGAGAATCGCGAGGGCGGCGGATGCGACGGTCGCCATCAGGCCGTACATCCTCTCGTCGGCGCCGGCGTGGCTGCGCAGCTGCAGTACGAGGGTGAGCAGCACCCAGACGCCGAGGGTGCCGATGATCGCGGCGGGGGCGTTCTCCCGGCCGACGGAGAGCAGCACGGCGTCGGCGGCGAGTCCGCCGGCGAAAGCGAGCGCAATGCCCTGGCGGGCGGGCCACATGCCGTTCAGCCGGAACCAGCCGGCCGCGGTGACGGCCTGCAGCAGGACAAGCGGCACGAGCAGGGCGTACGGGCCGATGGCCGCGCCGCCGGCGAGCAGCAGTCCGAGCGCGGCGGTCAGCCCGGCGGGCTGCATGCCCGGCGCGATGATCGGCGAGCGTCCTTCGGCGCGGGCGCGCTGGGCGTCGGTGATCCGGGCGTTCCCGACCGTGGGGGCGCTGTGTCCGGCGGCGGCCGGGTCGACCACGGGCTCGTACGCGGCGGGCCCAGTCGTCGGGAGCGGGGCCTCGGGCGGCAGCGGGTACGCGGCCGGCAGCGGCAGATACGCAGTGTCCGGGGCGTCGGCGGCCTGCGTGGGCTGCACGACCGGCTGGTACTGGGTGTCCCAGGTCTCGGCCTGCCAGGTCTGGGCCTGCCAGGCCTGGGGCGCGCCCGGGTCGCGCGGCTCCGGGTAGCCGGGCTCCTGGTGGGGCGCCTGATACGGCTGCTGGTGCTGCTGACCGGCGTACTGGCCCTGGTGCGGCGGCTGCTGCTGTCCGTACGGATACTGCTGATCGCTGCTCATGATGTGCGGTTCACCCTCCTGCGAACGGCGGGAGCACCTCGACCGTGCCGCCCTCGGCAAGCCGTACGGTCTCATGGCCGCGAGTCCCGACGGGGTCACCGTCGACGAGGAACGAACACCGTTGCAGTACGCGCGTCAGCTCCCCCGGGTGCCGCTCGCGCACGGCGTCGAGCGCCTCGGCGAGCGTGCCCGCTGCGTAGGGCTCCTCCGCGATCCCGGCCGCTGCCTTGGCCGCGGCCCAGTAACGGATCGTTCCCGCTGCCATAACGGCACTCCTTTCGTCGGCTTCCATGATGAGCTACTCGGTGACGAGCCAGTCCGCGAGGCGGCCGAGCAGCTCGTCGTCCGCCGCGTTCCCGGCATGTCCCATGCCTGGCTCCAGCCACAGCTCGGCCGTTCCTTCCCCGGCCGCGGCGGCGAGCATGCGCGGGTGGTCGAGGGGGAAGTACGGGTCGCGGTCGCCGTGGACGATCAGCAGTGGGGTCGGGGCGATCAGCGGCACGGACTCGACCGGGGAGAGGGGGATCGGGTTCCACTCCTCGGGGTGGATCCGGGTACCGAGGCCGTAGCGGCCGACGAGCCGGCCGAGGGGTCGGGTGACCACCCAGTGCAGCCGCCGCATCGGGGCCGTACCGCGGTAGTACCAGCGTGCGGGGGCGCTGACGGCGGCGACCGCGTCCGTACGCGCCGCCTCGGTGCGCCCCCCGTGCATCGCAGCGTGCCGCAGCACCACCGAGCCCCCCAGCGAGAAACCAACCGTCACCACGCGGCTGTGACCGAAGGGCGCGCGCCCACTTCACCGCGGCCGCCAGATCGAGCACCTCGCGGTCGCCGACCGTGGAGCGGCGTTCCGGAGGCTCCGTGCCCCCGGAACGAGAACGTGACCACGGCCGCACGCTGCGCGAACGCCCCCGCCGCCCGGCGCACCGCAGGCCGGTACACAGACCCCGTGAAACCGTGCGCGACGACGATCGCAGTGTCCGTGACACCTGCCGTACACGCCTCGTACACGGCCTCAACTCGGACCCCGTCCTCCGTAAGGAGGATCGTCCGACGCGGCTCCTGCGTGAACGAGGGAATAATTGATCTGCGGAAAGACCCCTCGGCCTCGGAACTCATGTGGGTTATTCTGCTTGGCAGAGGACTCGGGCAACGTAGCCCCCGGGTCCTTTTGTGTTTCCCTGCCGTTGTTACAGGCAGGTGAACAAAGGCTCTCAGGGCGATGAGGGAGCCGCCGTACGAAGCAGTGCCGCAACGTCCTCGCAGGGACCGAGGAGGAACCGACGTTATGGGCGAGCGAACCGTGCACAACCGAAAGACGACCCGGGCAGGTGGGGCGCGATGAGCTCTCTGCTGCTCCTGACCAATGCCCTCCAGCCGTCGACGGAGGTGCTTCCCGCCCTCGGACTGCTTCTGCACAACGTGCGGGTGGCCCCCGCCGAGGGCCCGGCTCTCGTCGACACCCCCGGTGCCGACGTGATCCTGATCGACGGCCGCCGCGATCTGCCGCAGGTGCGGTCGCTGTGCCAGCTGCTGCGCTCCACCGGGCCCGGCTGTCCGCTGATCCTCGTCGTCACGGAAGGCGGCCTCGCGGCCGTCACCGCGGACTGGGGCATCGATGACGTACTGCTCGACACGGCGGGTCCCGCCGAGGTCGAGGCGCGGCTGCGACTCGCGATGGGCCGCCAGCAGATCACCACGGACGACTCCCCGATGGAGATCCGCAACGGCGATCTTTCGGTCGACGAGGCGACGTACAGCGCGAAGCTGAGGGGGCGGGTCCTGGACCTGACCTTCAAGGAGTTCGAGCTGCTGAAGTACCTCGCGCAGCACCCGGGGCGGGTCTTCACCCGCGCGCAACTGCTCCAGGAGGTCTGGGGCTACGACTACTTCGGTGGTACGCGCACGGTCGACGTGCATGTACGGCGGCTGCGGGCGAAGCTCGGCCCGGAGCACGAGTCGCTGATCGGGACCGTACGCAACGTCGGCTACCGCTTCGTCGCGCCGGAGAAGGTCGAGCGCGCGGCCGATGAGGCCAAGGCAAGGGCGGCGGCGGCTCCGGTCCCCCCTACGGAGGATCCGGCGGAGGATGAGGAAGCCGCCGTACGCCCTGCCCAGAGCTAGGTCACCCCGCGTAGACTGCCGCGCGTGGCCAAGGTGACGCGAGACGATGTGGCGAGACTGGCGGGTACGTCGACCGCGGTCGTCAGCTACGTCATCAACAACGGACCCCGGCCGGTTGCCCCGGCCACGCGCGAGCGGGTGCTCGCCGCGATCAAAGAGCTGGGTTACCGGCCGGACCGGGTTGCCCAGGCGATGGCTTCGCGGCGCACCGACCTCATAGGCATGATCGTGCCGGACGCGCGGCAGCCTTTCTTCGCGGAGATGGCGCACGCGGTGGAACAGGCCGCGGCGGAACGCGGGAAAATGGTTCTCGTCGGGAACTCCGACTACCGCGACGAGCGCGAAGTCCACTATCTGCGGGCCTTCCTCGGGATGCGGGTCTCCGGGCTGATCCTGGTCAGCCAGGGCCCGAGCGAGCGGGCCGCGGCGGAGATCGAGGCGTGGGACGCGCGGGTCGTTCTCCTCCATGAACGTCCCGAGGCGATAGACGACGTCGCAGTCGTCACGGACGACATCGGCGGCGCGCAGCTGGCGACGCGGCATCTGCTGGAGCACGGGCATCCCTATGTGGCCTGCCTCGGCGGCATGGAGTCGACCCCGGCGGTCGGCGACCCGGTGGCGGACCACGTCGAGGGCTGGCGCAGGGCGATGCTGGAGTCCGGCCGCTCGGTGGAGGACCGGCTCTTTCAGGCCCCGTACAACCGCTACGACGCGTATCTCGTCGCCCTGAAGCTGCTCTCGGGTCCGGACCGTCCGCCGGCGATCTTCTGCTCGACGGACGACCAGGCGATCGGCGTCCTGCGCGCGGCGCGTGAACTGCGGATAGACGTCCCGGGCGAGCTGGCGGTGGCAGGCTTCGACGACGTCAAGGAGGCGGCGCTCACGGACCCCCCGTTGACGACGATCTCCTCGGACCGCCCGGCGATGGCGCGGGCGGCGGTGGACCTGGTCCTGGACGACGGCCTGAGGGTGGCGGGGTCGCGCCGGGAGCGGGTGAAGCAGTTCCCATCGGGCTTGGTGATCCGCCGGTCGTGCGGGTGCGGTTAGCCTCCGGCGGGGGTGCGGGTCTTTATCGGGGTTGCCCGGGGTCGCGGAGTGACGGGGCGTCCGCGGTGCGGGGTGCGGGTGCGTTGCGGGGTGTGGGGGGTCCGTGGTGCGGGTTTGGGCGGTCCGGCGTGCCCGGTGTTGTGGGGTGTGGGTTCCGGGGCCCCTCCGGGCTCGACTCCTCGGGGTCGGCGGCGGCAAGGGCGTTCGTGTTGATCACTGGGTCCGGCCGCCGATCCCTGCGGGGACGACCCTGCACGGCCCCTCACCACCGACAGATACCCCACGCGGTCGGCCCACGGCCCGGGTGACCCTTTATTTCGGGCATACGTGGTTCTGTCGGGCTTCTTAGGGCCCACTCAGGTCGCTCTCATGTACCAGGCCGACAGTCGTTGCCATGAGCGACTACTACCGCCGAAGCGGCGACGAGGGCAACCAGCAGCAGCCGTACGGCACGGGCGCCTACCCGCCCCCTCCTCCCCCCATTGAGCCCAACGGGCCGGCCACCGTATGGCCGGGGAACGGTGGGGCGGGGTACCAGCCCCCCGGCGGCGTCGTGCAGCCCGCAGCACCCGCGCCCGCACCTCCGCACCGCGCCAAGGCCAAGCGGCCCGTCGCCCTCATCGCCGCGGTTGCCATTGCCGCCGCGGGCATCGGCGGCGGGGCCTCCGCGCTCGTCGCGCAGTTCGTCGGCGGCGACAGGAGCAGCGGCACCGGCGTGGCCGGCACCACTGTGTCGCAGAGCAGTACCGGCACCGTCTCCGGCGTCGCCCAGGCCGTCTCGCCGAGCATCGTGGAGATCAACGCGACCTCCGCCGCCGGGCAGTCCACCGGATCCGGCGTGATCACCACCGCCGACGGCGAGGTCATCACCAACAACCACGTCGTCTCCGGCGCAGACACCGTCAAGGTGCAGCTCAGCGACGGCAAGACATACACCGCCAAGGTCGTCGGCACCGACCCCGACAAGGATCTCGCCCTCATCAAGCTGGAGGGCGCGAGCGGCCTCAAGGCGGCTTCCCTCGGCGACTCCAGCAAGGTCCAGGTCGGCGACGAGGTCGTCGCGATCGGCTCGCCCGAGGGCCTGACCGGCACCGTCACCAGCGGGATCGTCTCCGCGCTCAACCGCGATGTGACCGTCGCGAAGGACCAGGGCCAAGGCCAGCCGCAACAGCGGGGCGGCGGCGGCTGGCCCTTCGAGTTCGGCGGGCAGCAGTTCAACGGCGACACCGGCGCCTCCAAAACCACCTACAAGGCCCTCCAGACGGATGCCTCGCTCAACCCCGGCAACTCCGGCGGCGCGCTCATCAACATGAACGGCGAGATCATCGGCATCAACTCCGCGATGTACTCACCCAGTTCGGCCACCGGCTCCACCGCCGGCAGCGTCGGTCTCGGCTTCGCCATCCCGATCAACACCGTCAAGTCCGACCTCGACAACCTGCGCTCCGGCGGCAACGGCTGACCCCGTGCGAGGCTGATCTCATGACTATCCCCCGTGAAGGCGACCGCATCCTCATCGTCGACGACGAGCCCGCCGTCCGTGAGGCGCTCCAGCGCTCCCTCGCCTTCGAGGGGTACGCCACCGAGGTCGCCGTCGACGGCATCGACGCCCTCACCCGGGCGGAGGTGTACGCGCCCGATCTGATCGTGCTCGACATCCAGATGCCCCGGATGGACGGCCTGACCGCGGCCCGCCGGCTGCGCGCCGCCGGGTCGACCACGCCGATCCTGATGCTGACCGCGCGGGACACCGTCGGCGACCGCGTGACGGGCCTCGACGCGGGCGCGGACGACTATCTGGTCAAGCCGTTCGAGCTGGACGAGCTGTTCGCCCGGATCCGCGCGCTGCTGCGGCGCAGTTCGTACGCGACGACCGCGGGCGCGGCTCCCGACGACGACGTGCTGGCCTTCGCCGATCTGCGGATGGACCTGGCGACGCGCGAGGTCCACCGCGGCACGCGCCGGGTGGAGCTGACCCGTACCGAGTTCACGCTGCTGGAGATGTTTCTCGCGCATCCGCGCCAGGTGCTGACCCGGGAGCAGATCCTCAAGGCCGTCTGGGGCTTCGACTTCGAGCCCAGTTCGAATTCGCTGGATGTGTATGTGATGTATCTGCGACGCAAGACGGAGGCGGCAGGTGAGCCACGCCTGGTCCACACGGTGCGCGGCGTGGGCTACGTGCTGCGGTCGGGCGGCCCGGAGTGACCGACAAGTTCCGTGCGCTGCCCCTGCGGTCTCGGCTGGCGCTGCTGGTGGCGGTCGCGGTGGCAGTCGCTGTCGCGGCCGTCTCCACCACCTGCTGGTTCGTCGTGCGCGGCAAGTTGTATGAGGAGATCGACTCCAAGCTGAAGTCCGCGAGTGCGCCCCAGCGGGCCGAGGACGTCGCCGCCACACTGCGCAACTGCTCCCAGGTCCCGGCCGGCCGGACCGGCTACGGCCCCAAGCCCGTCTTCTACCTTCAGCTCGTCCAGGCCGACAGCGACAAACCGTGCGTCTCCGCCTACTCCGTCGGCACCGTCCTGATCGACAGCAGTGACCAGGAGGTGGCGCGGAACGCGGACCCGACCGTCTGGACGTTCCGCAACGGCCAGGACACCGACGGGAAGGATGTCCGCGTACTCAGCGCCGCGGCCGTCGTCCAGGGTCCGGGCGGCGGGGTCGTGACGGACACCGCGGTGATGATCGCGTACCCGCTCAGGGAGACCGAGGGCACCCTCAACGATCTGGCTCTCCTGCTGCTCATCGTGTCCGGCATCGGCGTTCTCGGCGCCGGCGCGGCCGGGCTGTGGGTCGCGCGGGCCGGGCTCAAGCCCGTGGACCGGCTCACCGGCGCCGTGGAGCATGTCGCCCGCACCGAGGATCTGACCGTACGCATCCCGGTCGAGGGCGAGGACGAGATCGCCCGGCTGTCCCGCTCCTTCAACTCGATGGCCGCCGCGCTCGCCTCCTCCCAGGAACGGCAGGCGCAGCTGATCGCGGACGCCGGGCACGAGCTGCGTACACCGCTGACCTCGCTGCGTACGAATATCGAGCTGCTGGCCCGCAGCGAGGAGACGGGCCGGGCGATCCCGCCCGCGGACCGTACGGCGCTGATGGCCTCGGTCAAGGCGCAGATGACCGAACTGGCCTCCCTCATCGGCGACTTGCAGGAGCTGTCGCGGCCCGACGCGGTCGACCGGGGGCCGCTGCAGGTGGTCGCCCTGCATGACGTCGCCGAGGCAGCTTTGGAGCGGGCCCGGCTGCGCGGACCCGAGCTGGCCTTCGCGGCGGAGCTGGCGCCCTGGTACGTACGGGCGGAGCCGGCCGCGCTGGAGCGGGCTCTGGTCAACGTCCTCGACAACGCGGTGAAGTTCTCGCCACCGGGCGGAACGGTCGAGGTGGCCCTCAAGGGCGGCGAGCTGACGGTTCGGGACCACGGTCCCGGCATCCCCGCCGATGAACTCCCCTACGTATTCGAGCGGTTCTGGCGCTCGACGTCGGCGCGGAGTCTGCCCGGCTCGGGTCTTGGGCTGTCGATCGTGGCCCGTACGATCCAGCAGTCGGGCGGTGAGGTTTCGATCGAGCCCGCTGCGGGCGGCGGTACGCGCGCGGTGATCCGGCTGCCGGGGGCGGCGACGCCACCGCCCGCCCAGCCCTGACGCCGCCCAGCGGCCGCCTAGTTGTGCCGACTAGTTGTGCCGCAGGAGCGAATCGACAAGTCCCGAGCGGGTGCCCGGGTAGTCCATCGGCACAATGCCGAGGCCCTTCCAGCCGCTCGCCTCGGAGCCGTTGATGAAGGAGTGGACCCTCGGGTTGAGGTTGTCGGAGTTCCAGCGCGGCGGCAGGTACGCGGAGGTGCTGACGAAGTTGATGAACAGCTTTCCGGGCTGCTGGGCCGCCTTGCGGAACTGTGCCTCGATCTTGGGGTACTTGGCGTTCGGCGCGGCGTTCCAGTCGTCCTGAATATCGAACACCGCGCTGTCCCACCATTTGACGCCGGGCAGTCCGCCGTTGTCGGCGATGAGGACAACCTTGCCGCGCGCCTCGCCCAGCGACGGCAGCCCGTCGCCGATGCGGAACAGCTGACGCCAGCCCTTGCCGTCGAGGTAGGTGTCGAAAACGCGGCGGAAGGTCGCGTCGCTCTCCTCCGAGTACTCCTGCTTGACGCGCATGAGGACCGTCTCTGACGGGTGGGCGTTCAGGAAGTCCCGGCAGGCGATGAGCACATCGCCGAACATCAGGTTCTGGTAGTACGCCCCGTGGTGGACGGCGAAGGAGTCCCCGGTGACCCGGCAGCGGACGTCAAGGAAGCGGATGCCGCTGTTCAACTGGTCGGCGATGGTGGTGTTCTGGCACTCCGTCCAGAGCCCGCCGAAGCGCGCGCCCGAGTCGTGTGTGCCGGGGATCGTCAGCCGCGCGAGGGCGGTGCTGTCCGCGGAGCCCGCCATCCAGTCCTGCGCGGACAGGGTGCGGCGGGGTGCGGCGAAGGCGGGGGGTGCGCCGATGAGGGCGGTGGCGGAGACGGCTGCCGCGCCCGCGAGAAAGCTCCGTCGGTCCATGGTCCGGGATTATGGCGGGGTCACGTCAAGAAGCACCAGGGTCAGGATGGCCAGTAACCAACGCAACGCTCAATCAGGCCTCGTCCGTGAACGCCGGTGGGGCGACGGCCCCGTGGCCCGCCGCCCCACCGTCCCGCCGCGTACCGCTACTTCACGACGGTGATCCGGCCCGTCGCCGGCGGCGCGAACGGCGCGCTCGCACTGGAGTGCGCGGCCAGATAGGCGTTGAGGATGTCCAGGTCGGACGCGCCGACCAGCTTGTTCCTGTGCTCCTTCAGTACGGCGAAACCATCGCCGCCGCCCGCCAGGAACTCATTCATCGCGACCCGGTAGGTCTTCGCCGGGTCGATCTCCTCGCCCTTCAGCTTGACCGAGCCGGCCACGATCCGGTCAGCTCCGGTCTTCGTCAGATCCAGGGTGTAGGTGAAGCCGTCCGACACCTGGAGGATCTTCGGGGAAGCCTGGTTCACGCCGCTGACCTGCTGCTTGAGAGCGGTGATCAACTGATCGCCGGTCAGGTCGACGACGGTCATCATGTTGGTGAACGGCTGCACCGTGAACGCCTCGCCGTAGGTCACGACACCGTCGCCCTCACCGCCGGACGCCTTGTGGACGAGGCCCGCGCGGATTCCGCCCGGGTTCATCAGCGCGAGCTGCGCCCCGCCCTTGTCCGCCGGGGCGAGACCCTCGAGCTGCGCGTCCGCGATCAGATTGCCCAACGGCTTCTCGGGCGCGTCGAACGGGTTCTCGATGTCCGCGGAGATATAGCCGACCGGCCGGCTCGCGACCGGCGCGGCCAGCGTGTTCCAGCGCGCGATCAGCCGGGTCATGTCCTCGGCCTTCGGCACGTCGCGGGTGACGACGTGGTTCGCGGAAGCGACGGCCGTACGGACGATGTCCTTGGTGCGACGGTCGTAGGTGAGCGTCGTGTCGGTGTACAGCTTGCCGAACGAGGCCGCCGAAGTGACCGTACGCGGCTGGCCGGACGGGTCCGGGACGGTGCACGCGTACGCCTGGTGGGTGTGGCCGGTGACCAGGGCGTCGACCTGCGGGCTGATCTTCTTGGCGATGTCGACGATCGGGCCGGAAACACCGTCGCCGGGGCCAGGGCTGTCGCAGTTGTAGTTGTACGAGGAGGAGGCCGGCGCCCCGCCCTCGTGGATCAGGGCGACGATCGACTTGACGCCCTTGCGCTCCAGCACCTTGGTGTACTTGTTGATCGTCTCGACCTCGTCGCCGAAGGTGAGGCCCTTGACGCCCTCGGCACTGACGATGTTCGGCGTGCCCTCCAGGGTCACCCCGATGAAGCCGATCTTGACCCCGTCCTTCTGCCAGATGAAGTACGGATCGAGCAGCGGCCTGCCGGTCTTGTCGTCCGCCACATTCGCGGCGAGGTACGGGAAGTCGGCGCCCGTGAACTTCCTGTCCTGCTCGAAGCAGCCCGCGGTGGGGTGACAGCCGCCGTTCTGCATCCGGGCGAGTTCCTTGGCGCCCTCGTCGAACTCGTGGTTGCCGACGGAGGAGACGTCGAGCTTCAGCCTGTTCAGCGCCTCGATGGTCGGCTCGTCGTGGAAGAGCCCGGAGAGCAGCGGCGATGCGCCGATCATGTCGCCGGCCGCGGCGGTCACCGAGTACTTGCTGCCCTTGCGTGCCTGGCGCAGGTGGGTGGCGAGGTACTCGACGCCGCCCGCGTCGATCTTCTCGGTGGTGCCGTCCGCGTGGGTGCGGGTGACCTGGCCGGCCGAGCCGGCGGGCGGCTCCAGGTTTCCGTGCAGATCGTTGAAGGAGAGCAGTTGCACATCGACAGTGCGCGGCTGGTGGCGCGGGTCGCCGTGGCTCCCCTCGTCGACGGCGGCACCGGCCGGCATCGCGGCGAAGAGCGCGCCGACGGTGGCCAGTCCGGCGGCCGCGGCGAGAAGCCGCCGGCTCCGGCGGGCCGCACGGTGGTTGTGTGGTGTCGCTGACATCTGTCCCCTTGTCAGTTCAGCGTGGCGTGAGGGCTGAGAGCGGCAGCCTAGAGTCAACGCGCGTAGCGCGACAGGGGGGGTAGGGGTTACAACCTGGTTGCCTTTTGTTCGATATCGGGTGTTTCTTCGCATATAACCCGCATGCAGGGCCCGTCCCGTATCGCCGACAACATGCCGACCAGCCGTACCCTCGACCCATGAGCATTGATGCTGCGATTCCGGAGCCCGGCCGGCAGATCGAGACCGTTGACGAGCTGCGCCCCGAGCAGGCTGACACCGTGCTCGGCATCCTTCGCGAGGCCGCACACAGGGACGGGATGCATGCCGTCTCCGAGCAGGGGCGGCTGCAGCTGCGCGGCGGGAAGCGGGAGGGCGTACGGCATCTCCTGCTCACCGTCGGCGGCGAGCTGATCGGGTACGCGCAACTGGAGGACACCGACCCTGTCGAGGCTCCGGCCGCCGAGCTCGTCGTGCACCCCGCGCATCGCGGGCGCGGACACGGGCGGGCGCTCGGCAGCGCGTTGCTGGGGGCGTCCGGGAAGCGGCTACGGGTGTGGGCACACGGCGGAAAGTCCGCCGCGCGGCATCTCGCGCAGGTGCTCGGGCTCACCCTCTTCCGTGAACTGCGCCAGCTGCGTCGGCCGTTGAGCCCGATGGACATTCCCGAGCCGGTGTTCCCGGCGGGCGTCACCGTACGCAGCTTCGTGCCCGGGCAGGACGACGCGGCCTGGCTCGCCGTGAACGCCGCCGCCTTCGCCCACCACCCCGAGCAGGGCTCGCTCACCCAGCGGGACCTCGACGACCGCAAGGCCGAGCCGTGGTTCGACCCCAAGGGATTCTTCCTGGCCGAGCGGGGCGGGGAGCTCATCGGCTTCCACTGGACGAAGGTGCACGCCAAGGAGCACCTCGGCGAGGTGTACGTCGTCGGCATCCGTCCCGACGCGCAGGGCGGCGGCCTCGGCAAGGCGCTGACCGCGATCGGGCTTCGGTATCTCGCCGCGCAGGGAGTGCCCACCGCGATGCTCTACGTCGACGCCGACAACCCTGCGGCGCTGCGGGTGTACGAGGGCCTCGGCTTCTTCACGCACGAGGTGGATCTGATGTACCGCACCGAATCCTGACGGACCGCCCCCGGCCGGCCGCTGCTCGCCAACGCGTCGGGACCGGCATCTTGCCGGCCCTTGCCGACACCGCCACCGCCACCCCATTCCGGCTGCTGCACACGCGCACACGGCCCGCGCAGGGCCGCACAGAGCCCCATACGCCGTACGGGACCCCCGCGAACGACCCCGGGGGGTCCCGCCACGCTTTCCCGCACGTCATGTCGTCGTTACCGGGCATTCAGACGCCCTTGCGACCCTCTCTCAATGCAGCCCGCTGTACCCGCCTCCCCCAACGGAAAGATCCCCCTCGACCCGGCCCTCTCCGACGCGCCCGATATGCTCTCGACGCGGAAGAATGGGTTCATGAGCCAGCAGCCCGCCGAGGTACCGGTCCAGCACCCCCAGCCGTCCGTCGGTTCGATAGCCGCGCACCGGCCGCACACCGTCGCGGCCACGGTCTCCGACCTGGAACCCGATCTCGACGCCGACCTCGACTCGTACGAGGAAGATCACGAGGTAGCCGGCGCCGAATTGCCCCAGGGGCGGTTCCTCGACCGCGAGCGCAGCTGGCTCGCGTTCAACGAGCGCGTCCTGGAGCTCGCCGAGGACCCGGCGACCCCGCTCCTCGAACGGGCCAACTTCCTGGCAATCTTCGCGTCCAACCTGGACGAGTTCTTCATGGTCCGCGTCGCCGGCCTGAAGCGCCGCATCGCGACCGGTGTCGCCACCCGGTCCGCGTCCGGCCTGCAGCCCCGCGAAGTGCTGGACCTGATCTGGAACCGCTCCCGCGAGCTCATGGCCCGGCACGCCGCCTGCTACCAGCAGGACATCGCCCCGGCGCTCGCCGAAGAGGGCATCCACCTCATCCGCTGGCCGGACCTCACCGAGAAGGAGCAGGCACGCCTGTTCACTCTCTTCCGGCAGCAGATCTTCCCGGTCCTGACCCCGCTGGCCGTGGACCCCGCACACCCCTTCCCGTACATCTCGGGCCTCTCGCTGAACCTGGCCGTGGTGGTACGCAACCCGGTCAGCGGCCACCGACACTTCGCCCGCGTCAAGGTCCCGCCGCTGCTGTCGCGCTTCCTGGAGGCTTCACCGCAGCGGTACGTCCCCCTCGAGGACGTCATCGCAGCGCACCTCGAAGAGCTCTTCCCCGGCATGGAGGTGCTCGCGCACCACATGTTCCGGGTGACCAGGAACGAGGACCTGGAGGTCGAGGAGGACGACGCCGAGAACCTTCTGAAGGCCCTGGAGAAGGAGCTCATGCGGCGCCGCTTCGGCCCGCCGGTGCGGCTCGAGGTCGAGGAGTCCATCGACCCGTACGTGCTGGACCTGCTGGTCCGCGAGCTGAAGGTGTCCGACGCCGAGGTCTATCCGCTGCCCGGGCCGCTGGACCTGACCGGACTCTTCGGCATCGCGAAGCTGGACCGGCCCGAGCTGAAGTACCCGAAGTTCGTCGCCGGCACCCACCGGGACATCTCCGAGGTCGAGTCGGCATCCGAGCCCGACATCTTCATGGCGCTGCGCGAGCGCGACGTACTGCTGCACCATCCGTACGACTCGTTCTCGACGTCCGTCCAGGCCTTCCTGGAGCAGGCCGCGGCCGACCCGGACGTGCTGACCATCAAGCAGACGCTGTACCGCACCAGCGGCGAATCCCCGATAGTGGACGCGCTGATCGACGCCGCCGAGTCGGGCAAGCAGGTCCTCGTACTCGTAGAGATCAAGGCCCGCTTCGACGAGCAGGCCAACATCAAGTGGGCGCGGAAGCTGGAGGAGGCCGGCTGCCACGTCGTCTACGGGCTCGTCGGACTGAAGACGCACTGCAAGCTGTCGCTGGTGGTCCGCCAGGAGGGCGAGACGCTGCGCCGCTACTCCCACGTCGGGACCGGCAACTACCACCCGAAGACGGCCAGGCTGTACGAGGACCTGGGGCTGCTGACCGCGGACCCGCAGGTCGGCGCCGACCTCTCGGACCTGTTCAACCGGCTGTCGGGATACTCCCGCCGCGAGACGTACCGCCGGCTCCTGGTCGCCCCCAAGTCCCTGCGCGACGGCCTGATTTCGCGAATAAACAAGGAAGTCGCGCACCACCGCGCCGGTCGGCCCGCCTACGTCCGCTTCAAGGTCAACTCGATGGTGGACGAAGCGGTCATCGATGCCTGCTACCGGGCGGCCATGGCGGGTGTTCCGGTGGACATCTGGGTGCGCGGCATCTGCGCGATACGCCCCGGAGTCCCCGGCCTCTCGGAGAACATCCGGGTGCGCTCGATCCTCGGCCGCTTCCTGGAGCACTCCCGCGTCTTCGCCTTCGGCAACGGCGGCGAGCCCGAAGTGTGGCTGGGCAGCGCCGACATGATGCACCGCAACCTCGACCGCCGTATCGAGGCTCTGGTCCGGGTCACCGACCCGGCCCACCGCGCGGCTCTGATCCGTCTCCTGGAGACCGGCATGTCCGACACCACGTGGTCCTGGCACCTCGGCCCGGACGGCGCCTGGACCCGGCATGCGACGGACCCGGAAGGCCAGCCGCTGCGGAACCTACAGGAGATGCTCATAGACGCCCGGAGGCGCCGGCGTGCACAGTCCTGATCTCTCCCGGTCGGATGCTCCCACCGTCCCGGCCGGCCCCCCCACCGTGGTCACGGCAGGCGATGCGCTGGCCCGGTATCTCCATGCGCAGGCAGGCGACTTCCTGCGCAGTTTGCGGCTGCACAGCGAGAGCGGCGCGGACACGGCGGGACTGGCGGAGGCCGCCGCCGCGCTGCGTCAGGCGTCCCGCCGTATCAGCGGGACGCTGCACACCTTCCGGCCGCTGCTCGACCCCGCCTGGGCGGACGATCTGCGCACCGAACTGGCCTGGCTCGCCGCGACGCTGGCCCAGGAGCACGCCTTCATCTCACGGCTCGGCCGGCTGCTCGACGCGCTGACACGGCTGTCGGGCGCGATTCCGCTGCCGTCGGCGCGGGGCGAATTGCACACGCTCATCCCCGGCGACCGGGCAACCGGCTCCGGCGAACCCCGCACGCCGTCCGACTCAGGTCCCGGCTCCGGCACGCCGAACGGCTCCCGCTCCGGCGAACCCGGCAGCCCCGCCGACGCCGACGGCCCTGTCAGCCCGGCCGGCAGCGCGGACGCTCCGCGCGCCACCGGTTCCCTGACCGTGGGAGCCGCGCGGGCCGGCGCCCTGCTGGAGCGACAGCTCACCCTCGCCCGGACCCGGGCCCACTCCGCCGCGCTCCAGGCCCTAGGCTCCTCCCGCTTCCACGCGGTCGCCGACTCCGTCGCCGTACTCGCCTCCGAGCTGCCGCTCGGCCCGATGGCCGACGCCCCCTCCGCCGAGACCCTGGCGCTGCCCGCGGGGCTCGCCGAGCGGCGGCTGCTGGAAGCGGTGGCCGCGCTGCCGCTGAGCCGGGCCGCGCACCCGTACAACGCGGAGGCCCTGGTGCACGGCCTCGCCACCGCATCGGCCGGCGAGGCGCAGGACGCCCCCTGGCACCAGGTGCGGCTGATGCTGCGGCTGCACCGGTACGCACAGGAGGTGCTGCACCCGGCAGCGGACCCGGTGCTGCGCCACGCGGGCCTGGTCCTCGACCGGCACCGCGACGCGGCCGAGGCCGCCGCTGCCGCCGCCACCGCTGCCCGCACTCCGCGCATCGCCCCGGCCACCGCGTACGCCCTGGGGGTGCTCCACGCCGACCAGCGTCACGAGGTGGAGGCCGCCCGCTTCGCCTTCCAGCAGGTGTGGCAGAGAGCCACGGCGGTGACGGTCCCATGAGTGAGGGCACGACGATGAGCGACGACACGGTACTGGCCGCGGGCTGTGTGCTCTGGCGGCGTTCCCCGCACAACGACGAGGGCATTGAGATCTGCCTCGTGCATCGGCCCAAGTACGACGACTGGTCGTACCCGAAGGGAAAGCTGAAGCGCGGCGAGGACGCCCTCGCCGGCGCGGTGCGCGAGGTGCTGGAGGAGACGGGCTACCAGTGCGTGCCGCGAGCCCGGCTGCCCACCGCGTACTACATCGCAAATGGACGTCCGAAGCAGGTCAGCTACTGGGCGGCCGAAGTGACAACCGGTTCATTCGCCCCGAACGAGGAGGTGGACCGCATCGTGTGGCTTCCACCGAGGGAAGCCCGCAACCGCCTTACTCACCCCCGCGACCGCATTTTGGTAGACGCGCTGCTCGATGCTCTTCACTCGGCGTGAGGGGTCGGCAGGTGCTCGGAGGCGCCACGTGCGACTGGCACTTAGCTGCCCGACACGGTTCACCTCCCGTTCACCCTCCCCCGTCGGCGGCTTCACCTCATCTGCCTAATTTCGGGCTTACATGGTGACCGGTGCAGTGCCGGTCCCTCCACCCCGACACACGCCGCCATAGAACGTGTCAGACATCAGTCAGCGTCCCGGCGGCTCTTGGAAGGAACACCCGAAAGTGAAGCTTCAGCGCAAGAACGGGCTTCGCGCCACCGCGCTCGGCGCCCTCGCCATTTCCGGCGCCCTGGTCCTCACGGCGTGTGGTTCGGACAACAACGCGGGCGGTACCGGCGGCACCGGCAGCGCAACGAACGCCGCTTCGAACATCAAGTGCGACGGCGCCAAGGGCAAGCTCCTTGCGTCCGGCTCCAGCGCGCAGAAGAACGCCATGGACCTCTGGGTCAAGAACTACATGGCCGCGTGCTCGGGCGTGGAAGTCAACTACAAGTCCTCTTCGTCCGGTGAGGGCATCATCGCCTTCAACCAGGGCACGGTCGGCTTCGCCGGCTCCGACTCGGCGCTCAAGCCCGAAGAGGTCGCCGAGTCGAAGAAGGTCTGCAAGAGCGGCCAGGGCATCAACCTGCCCATGGTCGGCGGCCCCATCGCCATCGGCTACAACCTGCCGGGCGTGGACAGCCTGAACCTGGACGCCTCGACCATCGCCAAGATCTTCAACGGCAAGATCAAGAACTGGAACGACCCGGCGATCGCCAAGCTGAACCAGGGCGCCAAGCTCCCGAACACGGCGATCCAGGCCTTCCACCGCTCCGAGGACTCCGGCACCACGCAGAACCTCGGCAAGTACCTGGGCGCCACCGCCAAGGCCGACTGGCCCTACCCGGACGACAAGAAGTGGCCGGCCCCCGGTGGCCAGGCCGCGTCCGGCTCCGCCGGCGTCGCCGCGCAGGTCAAGCAGGCCGAAGGCGCGATCGGTTACTTCGAGCTCTCCTACGCGACCTCGCAGTCCATCCCGACCGTGAAGATCGACACCGGTGCTGCCGCCCCGGTCGAGGCCACCTCCGCGAACGCCTCGAAGGCCATTGCCGCCGCCAAGGTCAAGGGCACCGGCAAGGACCTGGCCCTCGGTCTCGACTACGCCACCAAGGCCGACGGTGCCTACCCGATCGTCCTGGTGACCTACGAGATCGTCTGCGACAGCGGCAACAAGGCCGACACCCTGGGCACGGTCAAGTCCTTCCTGACCTACACCGCGAGCGACGAGGGCCAGAAGGTCCTCTCGGACGCCGGTTACGCCCCGATTCCGGCCGAGATCAACACCAAGGTCCGCGAGATCGTCGCGGGTCTGAGCTAACAACGAAACAGACCGGCGGGGGCCCATCCGCCCCCGCCGGTCAACCCATCCGGTGCACCGCCGCCAGGGGAGTCCTGCCGCTCCCCACCACAGACCGGAAAGATCATGGCTTCCACCACACCCATAGACTCCCCTCCTCCAGCACCGGCTCCGCCGGTCACCAGGAAGAGCACATCCACCGGCCGCGCCGGCGACAAGGTCTTCCTCGGCCTGTCCCGCGGGTCGGGCATTCTGCTCCTGGTGATCATGGCGTCGATCGCCGTGTTCCTCAGCTACCGCGCCGCGCTCGCCATCTCGAAGGACGAGGGCAACTTCCTCACCACCTTCGACTGGAACCCGGCGGGCAACCCGCCGGTCTTCGGCATCGCGGTCCTCCTCTTCGGCACCGTGGTCAGCTCGATCGTCGCGATGGTGATCGCCGTACCGATCGCTGTCGGCATCGCGCTGTTCATCTCGCACTACGCGCCGCGCAGGCTCGCCGCCCCCATCGCCTACGTCGTCGATCTGCTGGCCGCCGTGCCGTCGATCATCTACGGCATCTGGGGCGCCCTCTTCCTGGTCCCGTACCTCGAAGGCCTCAACCTCTGGCTGGACGAATTCTTCGGCTGGACGTACATCTTCGAGAAGACCGAAGTCGGTGTCGCCCGCTCGCTGTTCACCGTGGGCATTCTGCTGGCGATCATGATCCTGCCGATCGTGACCAGCGTCAGCCGCGAAGTCTTCCTGCAGGTCCCGCGGATGAACGAAGAGGCCGCCCTCGCCCTGGGAGCCACCCGCTGGGAGGTCATCCGGATGTCGGTGATCCCCTTCGGCCGCTCCGGCGTGATCTCCGCCTCGATGCTGGGCCTCGGCCGCGCGCTCGGCGAGACGATGGCCGTCGCCACGGTCCTCTCCCCGAGCTTCCTGATCTCCCTGCATCTGCTCAACCCGGGCGGCGGAACCTTCGCCCAGAACATCGCCGCGAAGTTCGACGAGGCCAATGAGCTCGGGCGCGACGCCCTGATCGCCTCCGGTCTCGTCCTCTTCATCCTCACCCTGCTGGTCAACGGCGCGGCCCGCATGATCATCGCCCGCCGCAAGGAGTACTCGGGGGCCAACGCATGAGCCAGACAGCCATAAAGGACAGGCCCACTCCGACGCCCCCCTCCCGCCAGGGAAGCCTCAGCAGCCGGGTGCTCCCCCGCTGGGCTCCCATCGGATTCGCGATCGTCTCCCTCGCCCTCGGCGTCGGCATCGGCGTCGTGGCCGGCTGGGAGAGCCGCGTTCAGTGGGGCCTGATCTCGGCCCTCTGCTTCGTGGTCATCTCGTACGTCGTGACCTCGGCCGTCGAGAACAAGCGCCAGGCCAAGGACCGGCTCGCCACCAGCGTCGTCTGGGTGTGCTTCGTCCTCGCCGTGGTCCCGCTGTTCTCGCTGATCTGGGTGACCGTCAGCCGTGGTGTCAAGGTGCTCGACGGCTACTTCCTCAGCCACTCGATGGCCGGCGTCCCGGGCTTCGAGCCGGGCGGTGGCGTCTACCACGCCATCATCGGCACCCTCGAGCAGGTCGGCATCGCCACCGTCATCTCCGTGCCGATCGGCCTGCTGACCGCGATCTACCTGGTGGAGTACGGCAAGGGCGCGCTGGCCAAGGCCGTCACCTTCTTCGTCGACGTCATGACGGGCATCCCGTCGATCGTCGCGGGTCTGTTCATTCTCTCGATCATGCTCATCCTGGGGCTGCAGCCGTCCGGCCTTATGGGCGCGCTGGCGCTGGCGATCCTGATGATCCCGGTCGTGGTCCGCTCCACCGAGGAGATGCTCAAGCTCGTCCCGAACGAGCTGCGCGAAGCGTCGCTGGCCCTCGGCGTGCCGAAGTACCGCACGATCCTGAAGGTGGTCATCCCGACCGCGCTCGGCGGAATCACCACCGGTGTCATGCTCGCCATCGCGCGTATCGCCGGTGAGACCGCGCCGATCATGCTGCTGGTCTTCGGCGCCCAGCTGATCAACAGCAACCCGTTCGAAGGACCGCAGTCCTCGCTCCCCCTCTACATCTGGGAGCAGTACCGGGTCGGCAGCGAGGCGTCGTACGACCGCGCCTGGGCCGCCGCCCTGGTCCTGATCGCCTTCGTCATGATCCTCAACCTGGTGGCCCGCGGCATCGCCCGCTGGAAGGCCCCGAAGACCGGTCGCTGACCGCGGCCTTCTGAATCTGAAAGCGAAGTGATTCACATGGCCAAGCGCATCGACGTCAGCGGCCTGTCTGCGTTCTACGGCTCCCACAAGGCGATCGAGGACATCTCGATGACCGTGGAGCCCCGCTCCGTGACGGCCTTCATCGGCCCGTCCGGCTGCGGCAAGTCCACCTTCCTGCGCACCCTGAACCGGATGCACGAGGTCACCCCCGGTGGCCGCGTCGAAGGCAAGGTGATGCTGGACGACGAGAACCTGTACGGCTCCGCCGTGGACCCCGTCGCCGTACGCCGTACGGTCGGCATGGTCTTCCAGCGGCCGAACCCCTTCCCGACGATGTCGATCTTCGACAATGTCGCGGCGGGCCTGCGGCTGAACGGCTCGTACAAGAAGAACCAGCTGGCAGAGGTCGTCGAGAAGTCCCTCAAGGGCGCGAACCTCTGGAACGAGGTCAAGGACCGGCTGAACAAGCCCGGATCCAGCCTCTCCGGCGGCCAGCAGCAGCGTCTGTGCATCGCCCGCGCGATCGCGGTCGCGCCTGACGTGCTGCTGATGGACGAGCCGTGCTCGGCGCTGGACCCGATCTCGACGCTTGCGATCGAGGACCTGATCGGTGAGCTGAAGGAGCGCTTCACGATCGTCATCGTGACGCACAACATGCAGCAGGCGGCGCGCGTCTCGGACCGTACGGCGTTCTTCAACCTGTCGGCGGTCGGTCAGCCCGGCAGGCTGATCGAGATCGACGAGACGGAGCGGATCTTCGCGAACCCGTCGGTGCAGGCGACCGAGGACTACATCTCCGGCCGCTTCGGCTAGGCCGGACCCCATAGACGTCCTGCGGTGCTGCATGGCGGTGCCACCGCAAGGCGAAGGGCCCGCCCCCTCTCCCAGGGGGGCGGGCCCGCTAGTTTTTTTCCGGACGTCTCAGCCCCGTGGGGATCCCCCGGACGAAGCCTGGGGGAGATTGAGGAGCCGGGTCCGGGGCGGGCGGGAACTGTCCCGGCCGTCAGCCGAAGACCAGGTAGACCACGCCATAGCTCAGCGCAGCGACAGCCGCGGCCGCCGGCATCGTGATGAACCACCCCATGACAATGTTCTTGGCGACGCCCCAGCGGACCGCGTTCACCCGCTTCGTCGCCCCCACACCCATAATCGCCGAGGTGATCACATGCGTCGTCGAGATCGGCGCATGGAACAGGTACGCCGAGCCGAACATGATCGACGCCCCCGTCGTCTCCGCCGCGAACCCCTGCGGCGGATCCAGTTCGATGATCTTGCGCCCGAGCGTCCGCATGATGCGCCACCCACCCGCGTACGTACCGAGCGAGAGCATCATCGCGCAGGCGATCTTGACCCAGACCGGAATCGCGTCGCCCTGGTTCTCCACATCGGCGATGACCAGCGCCATCACCACGATGCCCATCGTCTTCTGCGCGTCCTGCAGACCGTGGCCGAGCGCCATGGCCGCCGCCGAGACCGTCTGCGCTATACGGAAGCCGCGCTTGGCCTTGGCCGGATTGGACCTCCGGAACATCCACATGATCGCGACCATCACCAGATAGCCGCAGACCAGACCGACGACCGGCGAGACGAACATCGGGATGACGATCTTCTCGAGCACACCGGTCCAGATGACCTCGGTCCCGCCCGCCAGCGCCGCGCCCACCATGCCGCCGAACAGCGCATGGGAGGAGGACGACGGCAGTCCGAAGTACCAGGTGACCAGGTTCCATACGATCGCGCCGACCAGCGCCGCGAAGAGGATGCCCATGCCCCGCGAGCCCTGGGGCGTCTCGATGAGCCCCTCGCTGACGGTCTTGGCGACGCCCTGACCCAGGAAGGCCCCGGCGAGGTTCATCACCGCGGCCATCGCCAGCGCCGCGCGCGGCGTCAGCGCGCGCGTGGAGACCGAGGTCGCGATCGCGTTCGCGGAGTCGTGAAAGCCGTTGGTGTACGTGAATCCGAGCGCGACACCAATGGTCACGATCAGCGCAAAGGTGTCCACGAAGCTCAGGACTCCTTGACCGCGATGGTCTCCACGGTGTTCGCAACATGCTCGAAGGCGTCCGCGGCCTCTTCCAGCACATCCACGATCTGCTTGAGCTTGAGCACCTCGATGGCGTCGTACTTACCGTTGAAGAGCGTCGCAAGGAGCTTGCGGTGAATCTGGTCGGCCTGGTTCTCGAGGCGGTTGACCTCGATCCAGTACTCGGTGAGGTTGTCCATGGTCCGCAGATGCGGCATGGCCTCCGCCGTCAGCTCGGCCGCCCGCGCCAGAACCTCGATCTGCTGCTCCACCCCCTTGGGCAGGTCCTCGACCTGATACAGCACGACCAGGTCGACGGCCTCCTCCATGAAGTCCATGATGTCGTCGAGCGACGAAGCGAGTTTGTAGATGTCCTCGCGGTCGAACGGCGTGATGAAAGAGGAGTTCAGCTGGTGGAAGATCGCATGCGTGGCATCGTCTCCCGCGTGCTCCGCTGCCCGCATCCGCTCCGCGATCTCGGCCCGGCCGGAGGAATCCGCTCCGAGCAGTTCCATCAGGAGCTTGGAGCCCGTGACGATGTTGTCCGCGGATGCGGCAAACATGTCATAGAAGCTCGTCTCCCTGGGGGTCAGACGAAAGCGCACGTGGGGTCCTCGGGGTGCTCTGGATTCGGTCAGGCTGATGCTAAGCGCATCATCTGGCCACGGCTAACCGGCGTTCTTCAGTGTCGCCCATCAACCAGCGTGATCAGCACGGGCCCCCGGTCCCGATCCGGCACGATTCGTTACGATATACCCATGAGGGGTATCCACACCCCTGTGGACAGCGGGAGGACGCGATGACGACCACCGAGGCGGCCGGCCCCCCGGTCACGGACCACGACCACGGCGTGCACGGCTACCACAAGCAGAAGGACGAGCACCTCAAGCGGCTGCGCCGGATCGAGGGCCAGATCCGCGGGCTGCAGCGGATGGTCGACGAGGACGTGTACTGCATCGACATACTCACGCAGGTCTCCGCGTCCACCAAAGCGCTGCAGTCCTTCGCGCTCCAGCTGCTCGAGGAGCATCTGCGGCACTGCGTCGCCGATGCGGCGGTCAAGGGCGGCGAGGAGATCGACGCGAAGGTCGAGGAGGCGACGAAGGCGATCGCCCGCCTTCTTCGTACCTGACGTCCCGACCGCGCCCCGTGCCCGGTCATTCCGGCCGGGTCATTCCGGCCGGGTCATTCCGGCCTGGTGAGCGCAGACCGTTCGGCTGCCACCTTCAGCACCTCGTCGATACGGTCCGGGCTGAGCCGTTCCTCGTCCGCAGCCGACGCCGCGATGATCAACTCGCCACACAGCTCGATCTCGGCGAGGGCCACGTGGTCCTGGACGGTCGTCGTACTGGGAGGAGCCACGTGCATTCACCTCTTCCTACCGGATCGACTTCCTAGCGTAGGGAGTGATGCACGGACTGCGCATGGCACGTCCGGACCATTTAGGCCCTGATCTTCCCTGCGTAAATGTCCCGTTGGTCGGGCAGTCGCACGGCGACCGGCGTCCCGAAGTCGTACAACAGCGTGGTCGAGGTGACGGCGACCGTGCCGGTTTCATTGGTGAAGCTGAAGCGGTGGCGCACTTTGCGCAGCCGGCCCTCGTCGTCGAGATACGCGTCGAACGGCACGGTGTCCTTGGCGAACCCTTTCGCCGCGGCGGCCAGCGCGGCGCGCGCATGCGGTTCGGCGACCCGTGCGGCCTGGGCGATGTCCGTGATGCCTCGGTAGTGGCGCACCTTCGTCCCGGCGAGCTTCTCCTCGCCGACGTACGTCACGTCCCGCGCACTGCGCAGCAGTTCGGCGGCGGCGAGCGGATCGGTGGCGCCGCCGGTGACCAGGTTCCCGTCCTCGAGGGTGGTTGTGTCGACCCGTACCCACTTGTCCACGGGCACGCCCGCGCCGCGGTTCTTCATGTACAGCGCGCCGGGGGCCAGCAGTTCGGTGACCGGACGGTGCTCCTCCGCGCCTGCCGGTCCCTTCGGCAGGACGACGGTGAGCTGCCCCATCCGCCGCACGAAGTCGTAGCCGCCCTCGCCCCGGATGGTCACCCGGGTCCCGCCGGTGGCCGTCTCCATGGATGTACGGGCCTTGGAACTCCTCGCCTCGGCGAGCACATCCGCGGCCTTGCGCACCTCGTCGGCCCGCGCCTCACCGGCCTGGCCGCCGCCCTGCCGGTCGTCGGCGACGGCGCCCCCACCGCCGGAGCAGCCGCTGGTCGCCACCACCCCCATCACGGCGGCCGCGACGGCGAAAGCCCCGCCCCTGCGCCTGTGCTGCTGCACCACCATCGCCTGCCAACCCCCAACACGGGACCGCTGCTTGTACGAGACGCCCACCCGCTCCGCATAACGACAGCCCGGTCCCCTCGTCACGCCGCTGCCCGTGCCCGATGCGGCACCGGCGCCCAGTAGTGTGGAGAGGTGCCTCAGCAAGCCCTACCCGGCGATGCCCCGGCCCTCCACCACACCTCCACCACGGAGTGCGGCTCGTTCGCCGTCGCCCACTGCTCCTGCGGCTGGACCGGACCGGCTCGCCGCTCCCGCGAACGGGCGCGCACGGACGCCGGTTTGCACACGTCAGCCCTCGTGGAGGGGCGCTGACGCGTACCCCGGCGCATCCCCCGGCCGAGTCACGGGCCGCGTCCCCGACCGCGTCACCGGCCGCGAAAAACCACCCGCGCCCGGAACCCCCCACACCGCGCAGCCGTCTCGTCCTCCAGGAGGCCCCATGGACCGGCGCGCGCTGCTCACCACCGCTGTTGCTCTGACCGCCGCTGCCTGCACAGGCAACGGCGGCGACGGATCGACCGCGGCCCCCACGACCACACCCACCCGCAGCGCCTCGCAAGGGAGACCGGCGACCGCCTCCGCTGCCGCCGCGCCCGACTGGAACGCCCTCGCGCGCGGGCTCGAAGGGAAGCTCGTACGCCCCGGGGACGCCGCGTACCCGACCGCGCGGCAGCTCTACAACACCCGGTTCGACTCGCTGAAGCCCGCGGCCGTCGCCTACGTCGCGGGCGAGGACGACGTCAAGGAGTGCCTGGCCTACGCCAGGGCCCACCGCACGCCTGTCTCCATCCGCAACGGCGGACACTCCTACGCCGGTTGGTCATCCGGCAACGGCCGGCTCGTCATCGACGTGTCCGCCCTGAACCGCGTCGCTCCCGACGGCTCCATAGGCGCGGGCGCCAAGCTGATCGACGTGTACGACGCCCTCGCCCGCAGCGGCCGCACCATCCCCGCGGGCTCCTGCCCCTCGGTCGGCGTGTCCGGGCTCACCCTCGGCGGCGGGCACGGCGTCACCTCCCGTGCGTACGGTCTGGCCTGCGACAGCCTCATCGCCGCGACCATCGTCACGGCCGACGGCAAGGTGCTGACCGCGAGCGCGAAGGAGAACAAGGAGCTGTTCTGGGCGCTGCGCGGCGCGGGCAACGGCAACTTCGGCGTGGTGACCCGGCTCCGTTTCCGTACGCAACCCACGCCGCCGTCCGTCACCGCATACCTCAGCTGGCCCTGGTCCAAGGCCGCGGCCGTCCTCGCCGCCTGGCAGAAGTGGGGACCTGCCCAGCCGGACGAGATCTGGTCGTCGGCGCATCTCGCGGCCGGTCCCGGCGGCCGCACGCCCACGCTCTCGCTCGCAGCGTTCTCACTCGGCAGCGAGAGCGACCTGCGCAACGCACTCGACCGCCTCGCCGACCGGGCCGGCTCGCCCGCCCGCTCGGTCTCGGTGCGCCGCCGCAGCTACCAGGACGCGATGCTCGGTTACGCGAACTGCTCCACTCTCAGCCAGGCCCAGTGCCATCTGCCCGGCACCACTCCGGGCCGTACCAAACAGGGCGCGCTCCAGCGTGAGACGTACGCGGCGGCCTCCGACTTCTTCGACCGCGAGCTCTCACCGGCCGGGCTGCGCACTCTGATCACCGCGACCGAGGCGTTCACCCGGATCGCGCCCGGCCGGGGCGGGGGCGGCGGCTCCATCGCGCTGACCGCACTCGGCGGGGCGATCAACCGGGTGGACCCGCTGGCGACGTCGTTCGTGCACCGGCGTTCCAGGGTGCTCGCCCAGTACATCGGAGCGTGGCGTCCCGGTACCCCGGGCTCCGCCCAGCAGGCCTGGCTGAAGGACGCCCATGCGTCGATGCGCCGCTACGCGTCCGGGGCCGCCTACCAGAACTACGTCGACCCCACGCTGACCGACTGGCGCCGGGCCTACTACGGGCCCGCCGCGGACCGCCTCACCCGGCTGAAGAAGCAGTACGACCCGGACAGGCTCTTCAACTTCCCGCAGGCGCTGTAGGGCGTGCGGGTCGCGGGACCCCTGCGGCCCCGTCGCAGCGGGGGTCGCGCGTCCCGTCGGTCAGGCCGCGAGATCGCTCTCCCCGGCCCCGGACCCTTCGATCCTCGGCTCCGGGATGTCGAGCGTCTCGTGCCGGTCCGCCGAACCGGCAGCGGGCACCCGCTTCGACCGTACGAGGCGGCCGATCCGGTCCGATCCTGCGGCCGCCGACACCACCGGCGTAAGGAGCGCCAGCGCGAGGGGCGCGAGCAGCAGGGCCACCGCAGTGCCGAGCGCGAAGCCGCCGACCACGTCGGTGGGGTAGTGCACGCCCGTGTAGACCCGGCAGAAGCCCTCAGCCAGCGCCAGACCGATCGCGGCGAAGCCGAACTTCCGGTGTGCGACGAAGAGTCCGGCCGCGAGCGCCATCGCCATCGTGGCGTGGTCGCTGACGAAGGAGTAGTCGGTCTTGCCGGCCACCAGAACCTCGATGCCCCGGTGGTCGACGAACGGCCGCGGTCGCTCCACGAAACCGCGGATCGGGATGTTGACCAGCAACGCGATCCCGGCGGCCAGCGGCGCCCAGATCAGTCCGGCGACCGCCACGACCGAATCCTCGGCGGTGCCGCGCCGGCGCACGCTCCACCCGCACAAGAGCACCACCAGGACCATCGCGAGCATGATCCCGTACTCGCCGGTGAACTCCATGGTGCGGTCGAACCACGACGGGGTGTCCTTGGCCAGACCGTTGATGTCGTGGAGCAGGCTGAGATCGGGGTTCAAACCGTCCGACGCGAGTCCAGCCATCTGCTGCGGCCCCTTGCCTTGTCGCCTGGCGCGGCGCACCTGCCGAGTGCGCCGCCTCTACCAACCCCCGTGGTCATTACTGTGTCTGCTGCATGGTCAGTGCGGCTGTCCCAGTCCAGGGAACGGCCTGTTCCCTCTGTACGTTCCACTCTCCACCGAACGATCACCATGACGTTATCGAAGAGTGACACGTCGTCGCAGCTCAGGGCCTTGGCTTAGCGGAGAGTTCCGGCCACGTACGACGCTTCATCACGCTTCCGGGAGGTGCGTGGGCAGCGCATTCGCGCCATCCTTGGTGACTCTCGTCGCGCCGAAGTAATCCGGGGTGTCGATCTTGTCGAAGCGGATCACGGCTCCGGTGTACGGCGCGTTGATCATGTATCCGCCACCGACATAGAGCCCGACGTGCCGGATGGCCCGCGAATTGGTGAGGTCGTCGGAGAAGAAGACCAGATCACCCGGGAGCAGCTCGCCGCGCGAGGGATGCGGACCGGCGTTGTACTGATCGTTCGCGACCCGCGGCAGCTCGATGCCCACCGTCCGGTACGCGGCCTGGGTCAGCCCTGAACAGTCGAAACGTCCGCCCTGCTCAGGAGTGCCGTTGCCGCCCCACAGGTACTTCGTGCCGAGCCTCTGCTGCGCGAAGTAGATCGCGCCGGCCGCCTGCCGCGACGGCTCGACCCTTCCGACCGGCTGAGCGAAGCTCTTCTCCAGGGTGCGGATGACCTTCACGTAGTTCTGCGTCTCGCGGTACGGAGGGACGCCGCCGTACTTGATGACGGCGTACGCGCCCGCGTTGTACGCCGCGAGCATGTTGTCGGTCGGGTCGCCGGGCGCCTTTTTGACGTATCCGGCCAATTCACAGTCGTAAGAGGCAGCAGACGGAATCGCGTCTGCCGGATCCCAGACGTCGCGGTCCCCGTCGTTGTCCCCGTCCACGCCGTGCGTCGCCCAGGTGCCGGGGATGAACTGCGCGATGCCCTGGGCCGCGGCCGGGCTCTGCGCCCTGGGGTTCCAGCCACTCTCCTGGTACAGCTGGGCGGCGAGCAGCGCGGGGTTGATGGCCGGGCAGAGGTTGCCCCACTTCTGTACGAGCGGCTGATAGAGCGCGGGCACGGCCCCCTTGGCAAGCCCGACAGCCCGCCCGCCGCTGCCGTTCGCACCGCCCATGAGCCCGGCGGCCGCGGAGTAGGTCCCGACGACAAGCAGCGCGACGAAGCTCAGGCAGAGCCCGATCCCGACTCCACTGGCCATCCAGACTTTTCGCACGCCCTCAACCCTCTCCCATCCGGGCCGCGTCCCAGCCCGCTCGCCGACGGTTTGCGTTCCGCGGCTTACGTTCTACGACTTGCGTCCGACGCCGCCGAACATGGCGACCTCGTCCGGTTCTTCCCCACCGGTTGCCTCCGGCCGCCAGCGCGAACACGACACCAGACCGGGCTCCAGCATGTCGAGCCCGTCGAAGTACCGGGTGAGTTGCTGCGGGGTGCGCTGGGTGAGCCGGGGTGTGCCGTGCTCGTTCCAGAAGGCGACGGCGGCGTCCACATCGGGCATCGCCGGGCTGGTGATGGTGTGGGAGAGAACGAGATGACTGCCGGCGGGCAGTGCGTCCATGAGGCGGCGGACGATTCCGTACGACTCCTCGTCGTCCTCGACGAAGATCACCACTCCGAGCAGCATCAGCGCGACGGGCTGCGAGAAGTCGAGCGTGCCGGCAGCGCGTTCCAGGACGCTGTCGACGTCGCGCAGATCGGCATCGAGGTAGTCGGTCCGCCCCTCGGGCGTACTGACGAGCAGGGCGCGGGCCTGCGCGAGGACAAGAGGGTCGTTGTCCACGTACACGATCCGCGCCTCGGGCGCCGACCGCTGAGCCACCTCATGGGTGTTGTTGGCACTGGGCAGCCCGGTCCCGATGTCGAGGACTGCCGGATGCCGACATCCGCCGCCAGATGATGCACGGCCCGGCCCAGGAACAGCCGGTCGGCGAGGGCGTAGTCACCGATGCCGGGGTGGAGCCTGCGAATCTGGTCCCCGGCTTCGCGGTCGACGAGGTAGTTGTCCTTGCCGCCGGTCCAGTAGTTCCAGATACGGGCGGTGTGGGGGCGCGTGGTGTCGATCCTGGCCTGTAAGTGCGCGTTGTCGGTCACACGGTCCAAGATATCCAACTCGGCGGAATCCAACTCGCCTCATCACGGCCGGTGTTGGAATGAAGGCGAACGATCGGCCCCGCCGTCCGCACACTCTCCCCCAACCCCACCGCGGCCTCGGGGCGGCGTGGGAGCGCGCGACGCGCCGTAGCGTCCCCTCGCTACAGTCATTTCCCGGAGTCACTCCCGTGATACACAAAGTGGCCATAGGCGCTCATCGCGCTGTCCCGATCCGTGCCGCCGCAGGTCAGGACGGTGGGATCGGTCATACGTGCGGAGATCGGGTAAAGAGACCCGCCAAGTCGGCTTACGCGGACGACTTCATCAGCGAAGATAGAACGACGGCCCGTGCCGAGGGGCAGGGGCACTGAACAACCCAACAGGGGCGGTGAGTTACATGATCCTGGCAGCCGGAAAAGGCGACATCACCACCATCATCGGTGGAATCGCCCCGAACTGGGGGCCTTTCGGGAGCCTGGGGAACGAGGCCCGAGTGATGGTCGAGGTGGTGATGGCCATTGCCATCCTCCTCTGCCTCGGCATCGCAATCTGGGGCGCGGCCAAACAGCGCATCGGCGCGACGGCACTCCGCGACACCTTCAGCGCCGAGCAGGGCAAGGGCCTGATCGTCGCCGGGCTGACCGGCGTCTTCATCATCGGGTCACTGGGGACCTTGTTCACCATCGTGTACGGGATGGCTGTCTGACCGTCCGTCCTCTCCGAGCGTGCCCGGCCCACCCTTTGAGGTTGCGTCTCCCTGATGTCGAGTCACCAACACCGCGCCCGCGCGGGAAGCAGCACGACTACCGTCGTACTACGTGTCGTACGGCGCGGAACTGCGAATGGTTGAGGGGGCGTACGCGAGATGAGCCTCGGTGACGAGCACGGCTACGGCGGCGAGCCGGGCGGCCGCACGGACGAGGGCTTCGGCGGCTCGGGCCAGACGCGGACGCGCCTGCCGGGCGGCGGCGACACGGACGTCTACGGCGGCGCGCGCAGACCAGTGCGGAGCTCACGCTCCCTGATCGCGGTGGTGGGCGTCGTAGTGCTGCTGATCGCGGCTATCGCGTTCGCGAACCAGGGCGGGGGCAACGGCACCCCGTCAACGACCGACGCCAAGGGCACGGGGACGGCACCGACGGCGGCGACCGGGGTGCGGCCGGTGACGGGAAAGAACGGGGCGATTCCGTCGGGGTTCGCGAAGGACGAGCAGGGTGCGCAGAGCGCGGCCTCCAACTATGCCGTTGCGCTCGGCTCTGACGGCATGTTCAAGGCTGCCAGTCGGCACGCAATCGTCGACACTGTCTACGCTCCCGCGGCAGCGGCCAAGCTGAAGGGGCCGCAGGACGCCGCGTACTCCCCCGCCTTCCTGAAGAAGCTCGGTCTTGACGCCAACGGCAACCCGCCCGCAGGCAGCACCTTCGTATCCCGCACGATCCCCGTCGGCACCAAGGTGGTGAGCTTCACCGGAGACAGCGCCAGGGTGTCGATCTGGTACACGGGCCTGATCGGCATGGCCGGCCCTGGTTCCACCGACCCGGTGAGCACCACGTGGAAGACCTGGACCTTCGATCTGCAATGGGCCAGCAACGACTGGAAGATCATCACCGACTCCCAGCAGGACGGCCCTGCCCCCATCCCTGGCGACATCGCGGCCTCCAGCTCGGACGAGATCAGCAAGGCTGTTGAGGAGTACGGAGGCTTCACGTATGCCAGGTAGTCCTCGCTCCCGAGCCGGCGCGGCCATCGCCACGCTGACGGCCGTTCACACTGCGGTCTTTCTCTTCGCCACGCGTGCGGCCGCTGCGCCCACTCCGACGCCGACGCCGACCAAGAGCAACGACCCGTGCGACCTCTTGATCGGACCGGCCAAGGAGTACTGCAACAACGGCGCCCCCGGCGGCGCAACCCGCACCGGTCCTCCCGACCCCACCACCGCCCTGGACCCCCTCGCATCCCTCGCCCGCGGCTGCGCCGACGCCGCCGTCTGGACCGTCGACACCCTCTCCAAAGCCGTGAAGTCCACCGCCACCGTCGACTTCACCAACACCGCCTTCCTCTCCCAGTACGCCATCGTCTTCGCCGCCGCCACGATCCTCACCCTCGTCCTCTGGCTCCTCGCCGTCGCCAAGCGCGCCATCCGCGGCGTCCCCCTCACCACCGCCATCTCCGAAGCCATCGGCTTCCTCTGGCTCACCGTCCTCGCCTCCGCCTTCACTCCCCTCATCCTCTACACCCTCGTCTCCGCCACCGACGGCGTCACCGACGTCATCGCCGGCGGCACCAGCGGGCAGACGGACATGTTCTTCGGGAACTTCTCCGCCGCCCTCAAAAAGGGCACCGACATCGGCGGCGGGCCGATCATGCTGATCGTCGTCTCGCTCGTCACGATCCTCGCCGCCGGCGTGCTCTACCTCGAGCTCTTCATCCGCGCCGTCCTCCTCTACGTCGGCGCCCTCCTCGGCGTCGTCGTCTACGCCGGACTCGTCGACAAGAACATGTGGGGGCACGTACGCCGCTGGGCCGGGATCATGATCGCCGTCATCCTGGTCAAGCCGGTCATCGTCATCGTCCTCGGACTCGCCGGCGCCCTCTCCGCGGACAAGGGCCCCGACTCCTTCTCCGCCGTCGTCTCCGGACTCGCGATCATCCTGCTCGCCATCTTCGCCTCCGCGATGATCTACCGCTTCGTCCCCGGCTTCGGCGATGAGATCGCCGCCTCCCGCAACAACCGCCTGCAGAACGGCGCCGAGAACGCCGCAGCCGCCGTCATCAGCTCCCCCGCCGCCCTCGTCTCGCAAGGCATCAAGACCCACAGCAGCCGCGGCAACCAGGGCGGCGGCGACAGCAACGGCAGCGCCCCACGCCCGGCCAACCCTCTCAGCGGAGGCGTCGCCGCGCACAGCAGCCGCAACCCCGGAGCGGGCGGGGGATCTGCCCCCGCCGCGCCCCCACCCCGTAGCAGCACACCCGGCACCAGCACCCCGCACAGCAACCGCAAGACCACAGGAGGTGGAGGGCGTTGACGACCCAGTCCCAACCGATCACGCCCCGCCGTACGTATCTCATCGGCCGGGCCCGGCCGAACGCGATCGTCGGCAAGAACCGCGAGACCGGCGAGATCGCGCTGATCATCGCCGGCGCGTTCCTCGGCATGATGAGCGGGCTGCTGGTCCCCGTCCTGTCCCTGCGGATCGTGCTGCTGATGGGCTTCCCGCTCCTCGCCCTCGCCGCCGTGTACGTCCCGTACAAACACCGCACCTTCTACAAGTGGTTCGAGATCAACCGCAGTTACAAGCGCACCCTGCGCAGCGGCACCGTCTACCACTCCCCCGCCGCCGAGGCCGGCACCCGGCTCGACGGCCGTGAGATCGAGGTCGGCCCGCCCCCGGGCATCGGCCGGATCAACTGGCTCGCGGCCCCCTTCGGCCCGGACGAGATCGCCGTACTGCTGCACGCCGACCGCCGTACGGTCACCGCCGCCATCGAGATCGAGGGCCCGGGCGTCGGACTGCGCGACAGCGAGGACCAGGAGGCCCTCGTCGACCGCTTCGGCACGCTGCTGAAGCATGTGGCCAACGGCGACGGCTTTGTGACCCGCCTTCAGATTCTGGCCCGTACGCTGCCTGCCGACCCCGACGCGCACGCCAAGGACGTCGCCCAGCGCGGCGACCAGCAGTCGCCCGGCTGGCTGCGCGACTCGTACGACCAGCTCCAGTCGATGGTCTCCACCTCCAGCGAGCAGCACCGCGCGTACCTCGTCGCCTGTATGCACTACACCCGCGAGCTGGCCGCCGAGGCGCACGCCATGGCGCGCGCCGCCCGCCACGCCACAGGTTCGAAGTCGCGGAAGCTCGACAAGGACACGGGCCTCGCCGTCGTCATGGCCCGCGAGCTCACGGACATCTGCGCGCGCCTCGCCGAGGCCGACATCCGGGTCCGCCAGCCGCTCGGCCAGGGCAGGCTCGCCTCCCTCGTGCACTCGATGTACGACCCCGACCACCCCATCGACCACATCCAGGCGATGACGAAACGCAACGCCTGGCCCGCCGAGCTGGACGCCATGGAGCCCACCTACCTCCAGGCGAAGACCCGCGAGTCGTCCACCCGCGCGCCCTGGTGCCACTCCACCGCCTGGGTGAAGGAGTGGCCGATGACCCCGGTCGGCGTCAACTTCCTGGCGCCGCTGCTCGTCCACACCCCCGATGTGATCCGTACGGTCGCGGTCTGCATGGACCTGGAGCCCACCGAGGTCGCCATCGAGCGAATGCTGACCGAGAAGACCAACGACGAGGCGGACGCCAGCCGCGCCGCCAAGATGAACCGGACCGTCGACCCGCGCGACATCGCGGCCCACGGGCGACTCGACCAGAGGGGTGAAGATCTCGCCAGCGGTGCGGCGGGGGTGAACCTTGTCGGGTACATCACAGTGTCTTCGCGGTCGCCGGAGGCGTTGGCCCGCGACAAGCGGACGATCAGGGCCTCGGCCGGCAAGTCGTATCTGAAGCTGGAGTGGTGCGACCGCGAGCACCACCGTGCCTTTGTGAACACCTTGCCGTTCGCGACCGGCATCCGACGCTGACGAGAGGGCAGTCCGCCATGCGAGATCCACTGTCCGTCTTCACGGATGCCTTCACCTCCTTCCTGTTCGGGAAGGTGGAGACGACCCGACTTCCGGTGCGTACGTCCACGGGCCAGGCACAGGCCGTCTACCTGCCCACCGCCGCGCCGGGCCTCGGCGACTCGGGCGTGATCATCGGCCGCGAGGTGTACAGCGGAAAGGGCTACATCTACGATCCCTTCCAGCTGTACGGCCAGCAGCTGCCGGCGCCTCACTGGCTGGTGCTCGGCGAGTCCGGGAACGGCAAGTCGGCGCTGGAGAAGACGTACGTGCTGCGGCAGTTGCGCTTCCGCGACCGCCAGGTGGTGGTGCTGGACGCGCAGGGCGAGGACGGGGTCGGCGAGTGGAATCTCGTCGCCCAGGAAATGGGGATAACTCCCATCCGGCTCGACCCGATGACAGCGCTGGACGGCGGGATCCGGTTGAACCCGCTGGACCCGGCGATCACCACGACCGGCCAGCTCGCGCTCTTGAGGACCATCATCGAGGTCGCGATGGGGCACGGCCTGGACGAGCGGTCCGGCTTCGCGCTGAAGGTGGCGCATGCGTACGTCAACGAGACGATCCTCGACCGGCAGCCGGTGCTGACGGACATCGTGGACCAGCTGCGGCACCCCGAGCCGGAGTCGGCCGTGGCGATGAATGTCGACATAGACGACGTACGCGCGTGGGGTCTGGACGTGGCGCTGGTGCTGGACCGGCTGGTCGACGGTGACCTGCGGGGCATGTTCGACGGCCCGACGACGGTCGGAATCGACCTCGACGCGCCTCTGATCGTTTTCGATCTCTCCCACATCGACCGCAACTCCATCGCCATGCCGATCCTGATGGCGATCGTGGGTGTGTGGCTGGAGCACACCTGGATCCGTCCCGACCGGAAGAAAAGGATCTTCCTGGTCGAGGAGGCCTGGCACATCATCAACAGCCCGTTTGTCGCCCAGCTCTTCCAGCGCCTGCTGAAGTTCGGCCGCCGCCTTGGCCTTTCCTTCGTGGCCGTGGTCCACCACCTTTCGGACGTGGTCGACGGCGCGGCGGCTCGGGAGGCGGCGGCGATCCTGAAGATGGCGTCGACGCGAACGATCTACGCACAGAAGGCGGACGAGGCGAGAGCGACGGGACGGGTGCTCGGCCTGCCGCGTTGGGCGGTCGAGATCATCCCTACGCTCACCCCCGGCATCGCGGTCTGGGACGTCAACGGCAATGTCCAGGTGGTCAAACACCTGGTGACGGAGGCGGAGAGGCCACTGGTCTTCACGGACCGGGCGATGACGGAATCCTCGGGGCCCGCGCTGCCCGAGGACGTAGCGGCCGCGGAGTGGGAGGCGGAGCAGCGCGCGGCCCTGATCGAGCAGCAGCAGCTGGGCGCGTCCTCCGAGTCGACGGTGGCATGACATGCGTCCCCGTCACCACCAGCCCGAGGACGAACGCGGGATCCCGGACGGCCTGTTGGTGGGCCTGCTCGGCTTTCTGCTCGGCCTGACACTGCTGGTCTGGACGGCGACGGGTCTGGCGGGCGTACTGGCGCACGGCGCGTGGCCGAAGGGCGTCACATTCACCAGCACGCCGCTGGCGATGCGCGCTCTGGCGTCGGACCCGCACGATCTCCCGGCGGCGTGGCCACAGACGCCGCCGGCGGAGCTTTCGGGCTACGGCCTGTTCTGGGGCCTGGCGATCGGCGAGCTGATGGTGCTGGTGGTCCTGACGGTATTCACCCTGGGCACGCTGGCCCGCTGGCGAGCGGTCCGCGCGGGACAAGTGCCGGGCAGGGCGGTGAAGGGGCGCGCTGCTGCGTCGGGCAGGCGCTTCGGGGCGGGACCCAACCGGCGCGAGGGACAGGCCACGGGCAGCTGGGACACTCCGACCGCACCCGCGGCGGGCGGGTGGGAAAAAACCAGCCCGGCGGGCCACGGCGAGGACGCAGGCCCGAACCTCGCACAGCCGGTTGAAGGACCCCCCGCAGGCAGTGTCACAGCCGCAGCCCCCAACCCCCTTACGAAACAGGGGGCGGGCGGGCAGGACCCCACACCCGGCCCCGACCCGGCGCAGCCGGGTAACGGCCGCCGCCAACCGCAGGTCGCAGGCCAGACCACAGGCGGCTGGGAAGCCACCCCCGCAGGGGCCGCAGGCTCCAATCCACTCGCGGCAGGGGGCGCGGGCGGACGGGAGAGCACCCCCGCCGACCGGCCGACGGCCGGCACGGTCCACGGCGAAGCCGCAGGTCCGAACGCCGCGCAGCCGGTTGAAGAGGCGGGCAGGTGGGCAACCCCCGCGGGCAGCCTCGCAGCCGCGCACCCGTCCCCCGGGCCCACGGGCCCCAATCCCCTTGCGGGGCAGGGGGCAGGCGGGTGGGAAACCCCCGTCTCCGCTCCCCGAACTCCCCGCCTCCTCTACGGCGACCCCGCCACCCGTCGCCCCACCACCGTTCAGGCCGTCCTCGACGCCGACGGTCCCGCCCTCGTCGTCACCTCCGACCCCACCGTGTGGGCCGGGACAAAGGACGCCCGGGCCAAGCTCGGCCCCGTCCTCGTCTACGACCCCGGGCACCTCTGCGACACCCCCGCCCGCCTCCACTGGTCCCCCACCGCACACTGCGAAGACCCCGCCACCGCTCAGGCACGCGCCACCGCCCTCCTCGCCCCCGTACGCCCCCGCGCCCTCCTCGACGCCGCCATGGCCGACACCGCCGAAACGCTCCTGCGCTGCTGGCTGCACGCCGCCGCCGTGGACGGACACCCGTTCAAACAGCTCCACCGCTGGGCCCTCGGCGGCGGCGCCCACGACGCCGTACGCATCCTCCGTACGCACCCCAAGGCCACCGCCGGATTCGCCGGCCTTCTCGAGTCCGCGCTCACCGCGCACCCCGAACGCCGCGAGATCGCCCAGCAGTTGGTGGTACGCGCCCTCTCCGCCCTCTCCTCGATCCACATCCGCGAGGCCTGCACCCCGAACCGAACAGATTCGCTCACCCTGGAATCTTTTATCGACGAAGGGGGCACGCTTTACCTGGTGGGGGAGCCCATTGAGGACCCCCGAACCCACCCCGGCGCAATGCCTCTGCTCACCGCACTGGCCTCAGACGTGGTCGAGCACGGCCGCCGCATGGCCGCACGGTCATCCGACGGTCGGCTCGACCCACCAATGACGCTCGTCCTCGACGACGTCGCCGCCGTGGCTCCGCTTCCCCGGCTTCCGGAGCTGCTGGCAACCGGTCAGAACCAGGGACTGCCGACCCTGGTCCTGCTCCGCTCCGCCGAACAGGCGCGCGCCCGCTGGCCCGAGCCACTCGGCCAGTAGCAAAGACCGCCCTGAAGCCCCCTACCGCAGAACCTCGAGTTCCAGCTCCCGCGCCGCGGAATCACCCGGCACGGGCACGGAGTCCCCGCTCGCAACGAACCCCATCCTCCGGTAGAACGCCGCGGCCCGCGCATTGCGCTCGTGCACATACAGCCGCACCCGCTTCACCGGCGGCCCGGTCAACCCCCACGACCACTCCATGGCCGCCCGGAACAGCGCCTCCGCCACACCCGCGCCACGCGCCTCGGGTCGTACGAACACCGCGACCACATGCGTCTGGTCGACCTTCGCCGCCTCCCCGAACCGCACCTCGCCCGCCGGCCGCTCGACCAGCACGGTGACCGTGCCCGCCCACTGCCCGTCCGTCGCCTCGGCGATGAACTGCCGCCCCACGACCCCCTCGGCGGCTCTGGACGTGCGCTCCTGCCAAAACCCGTCGGGCCGCTCAGCGGCCTGCTCGTAGGTCTCCAGGAAGGCGATGGGCGCGGCGGGATCACGCAGGGAGGCAAGCCGGATCTCCCGGGCCTTCGCCCACTCCTCGGCGCGCACGGGCCGAATGACATAGTCCATCTCCCGATACTGGCTGCGCTGCGCACCTCTGAGCAACGCGGCTCAAACGCAAAAATGCCTCAGTCCCCGGACAGGTCCGGGGACTGAGGCTAAAAAATGTTCGGCGGCGTCCTACTCTCCCACAGGGTCCCCCCTGCAGTACCATCGGCGCT